>JAAHGE010000282.1 GCA_010672635.1 Desertifilum sp. SIO1I2
TGCGGAAATGTTGCAGTTTATCCTGACAGGCGAGTTCATATAAGATGTTACAGCGATCGCGAATGGCTTGGGGCGATCGCTCTATTCATTCAAGCTTAAACACATCGCCGTAACTGAGCGGTCTCTGTCAGCGTTTCTGTAAAATAACATTACTTTACTAGGGAACTGCGATGATATTAGCCGACTTGCGATCGCCCCAAGCCATTCGCGATCGCTGTAACATCTTATATGAACTCGCCTGTCAGGATAAACTGCAACATTTCCGCGTTGACTTATCCCAGCTAGAAACCACCGCAGACTACGTTCTACAAGTCATTCGCGAGAACTACCCCAATTTAGATATTCCCTTTCATTCTCGCTGGCAGCATTTTGAAGTGGGCGGAATTTCGCGGATTGCTCAACTTGCCAGTTTACCTCCAATTGAACAAGCTAAGGCAAAATACGATTTAGCCATTGTTAGCGTCTTACTCGATGCTGGCGCGGGTGCAGCTTGGAAATATCAAGAAGCGGAAACTGGGGGAACCTACAGCCGTTCGGAAGGGTTAGCCGTTGCTAGTTTGCGGATGTTTGAAAGGGGGTTATTTTCCAGTTCTGCTCAAAACCCCTTACAAGCCGATGCAGAAGGGTTAAAATCCTTAACGGAAAGCCGTTTAGCCGCAGGATTTCAAGTCAGTTCTGATAATCCTTTAGTGGGTCTTTCGGGTCGCTTGCAACTTTTGCAAAAATTAGGTCAATCTTTAACCCATTACCCCGATTATTTTGGATCGGATAATCCTCGACCCGGTAATTTAGTCAGTTACTTCTTAAGCCAAGCTGAAAACAATCAAATTTCGGCAAGTTTTATTTTTACAACTATTTTAACAGGTCTAGGTGAAATTTGGCCGGGAAGATTAGCCTTAGATGGCGTTAATCTAGGGGATGTTTGGCAGCATTCCGCCTTATCCAATGCGGGTTATATTCCCTTTCACAAATTATCCCAGTGGTTGACCTATTCTTTGCTTGAACCCTTACAAGAAATCGGCTTAGAAATTACCAAATTGAATACAATGACCGGATTGCCGGAATATCGCAACGGCGGATTATGTCTAGATTTGGGATTGCTGCAACCCAAATCCAATCAAATTTTAGAACAAGCGCATCAAGTCGATTCAGAAGTCATTGTTGAGTGGCGAGCTTTAACCGTTATCCTCTTAGATAAAATTGCTGAAGTTATCCGCAAAAAACTGCAACTGAGTGAAACCGAATTACCCTTAGTAAAAGTCTTACAAGGCGGAACTTGGACAGCCGGACGAAAAATCGCCGCAGAACTCAGACCCGGTGGAATTCCCCCAATCCAAATTGACAGCGATGGTACAGTATTTTGAGATATTTTAGTCTCTTCACGTCCCTATGACTAGCCAAGTAACGCTAATCGATCATCCGCTATTACTGCACAAATTAACCCTGATGCGCCGTCAAGAAACCAGTACGGCGAAGTTTCGCGCTTTATTAAAAGAAGTTAGCCTATTAATGGCCTATGAAGTGACGCGAGATTTACCGCTAAAATACGAAACCATTGAAACGCCACTCGCCACCATGAACGCGCCTGTGTTAGCGCCAGATAAAAAGCTGGTGATTGTTTCTATTATGCGGGCGGGACAGGGCATTCTAGATGGAATGCTGGAACTCATCCCTTCAGCACGGGTGGGTCATGTGGGATTGTATCGCGATCCGCATACGCTCATCCCGGTGGAATACTATTTTAAAGTTCCCCAGGATGTGGAAGAACGGGATATGCTCGTAGTCGATCCGATGCTGGCGACGGGGAATTCAGCAGTGGCGGCGGTGTATCGCCTGAAAGAAACCAATCCCAAATCGATTAAGTTTGTCTGTCTACTGGCTGCGCCGGAAGGACTTGAGCATTTTCAACAGGAACATCCTGATGTCCCCATCTATACGGCGGCGATTGATGACAAGCTCGATGAGCATGGGTATATTATCCCCGGTTTGGGGGATGCAGGCGATCGCCTTTTTGGTACCAAGTAAGTTTGCCGGTCAAAATTGTAAAGTTCTATTAAGCTATAGAAGTTAACCTCTCTCAGGTCTTTCAATATGGCGAACTCAGACGAACGCAAACAACGGATTATGGATCATGTTAAGCGCACCACCAAGCTTTCTAACGAGGTATCCCCTGCCGAGAAAGAACAGCGCAAGCAGCGAATTATGGAGCATATTAAAAGAACCCGGAACTAACCCTCAGCGGCATGGCAAAGCGGGGACAACAACGATAGGGTTGGATTAATTGATTATCTGCCAATCGGGGCGATCGCGCTCATCCCCCGAACCCTCATAGACCTATGGACATCCTCAACATCCTCAAACAAGACTACCAGCGGTTTCCCAAAGACCAAACCTACAGCGTTTACGCCAAAAACGTATACTTTAAAGACCCGCTGAACGAATTTCGGGGAGTTGAACGCTTCAAAAAGATGATTCAGTTCATCGATACCTTCTTCATCAACCCCCAAATGGACTTGCACGACATCCAGCGCCAAGGGGACACCATCCACTACACCTGGACATTAAGCTGGAATACTCCCCTTCCCTGGAAACCCCGCATCTCCATTCCCGGCCGTACCGAACTCAAACTCAGCGACAGCGACACCATCACCTCCCATGTAGATTACTGGAATTGCTCGCGCTTAGACGTAGTGAAACAACACTTCGTCAAGAAAACCCGATAGAGTTAAAGAAATATAAAAGCTTTTCAGTTAGGACATTAACGATTTATGCGTGTAATTCTCATGACCGGGAAAGGCGGTGTTGGGAAAACCTCCGTCGCCGCAGCAACAGGCTTGCGTTGCGCCGAACTCGGCTATCGGACATTAGTTCTCAGCACAGACCCCGCCCATTCCCTCGCCGACAGTTTCGATCTAGAGTTGAGTCATGAAGCACGCCAAATTCGCCCTAACCTTTGGGGTGCAGAACTCGATGCGCTAATGGAACTCGAAGGCAACTGGGGTGCAGTTAAACGGTATATTACCCAAGTGTTGCAAGCGCGAGGTTTAGAAGGCGTCCAAGCCGAAGAACTGGCAATTCTACCAGGGATGGACGAAATCTTCGGGTTAGTGCGGATGAAGCGCCACTATGACGAAGGCGAATACGATGTTTTAATTATCGACTCAGCCCCCACAGGAACGGCTTTGCGTCTCCTCAGCATTCCGGAAGTGGGGGGTTGGTATATGCGCCGCTTCTACAAACCCTTACAAGGGATGTCTGTGGCGTTGCGTCCCCTGGTAGAACCCCTATTTCGCCCCATTGCTGGCTTTTCCTTACCCGATAAGGAAGTGATGGACGCGCCGTATGAGTTTTACGAACAAATTGAAGCGCTAGAAAAGGTTTTAACCGACAATACCCAAACCTCAGTCCGCTTAATCACCAACCCAGAGAAAATGGTGATTAAGGAATCCTTACGCGCCCATGCTTATCTAAGCTTGTACAATGTTTCTACCGATTTAGTGGTTGCCAATCGGATTATCCCCGAAGAAGTGACCGATCCGTTTTTCCAACGTTGGAAGGAAAATCAGAAGCAGTATCGCCAAGAAATTCACGATAATTTTACTCCCCTGCCCGTGAAAGAAGTGCCTCTGTATTCTGAGGAAATGTGCGGGTTAGCAGCGCTAGAACGCCTGAAAGAAACCTTGTATGCGGATGAAGATCCATCGCAAGTCTACTACAAGGAAAACACGATTCGGGTGATTCAAGAGAAAAATCAATACAGCTTAGAACTGTATTTACCCGGTATTCCCAAAGAGCAAATTCAACTCAATAAAACGGGTGACGAACTCAATATTCGCATTGGCAACCATCGCCGCAACCTGGTGTTACCCCAAGCGTTGGCAGCATTGAATCCTTCTGGGGCGAAGATGGAAGATGATTATCTGAAAATTCGCTTTGCGGATGCGGTTCGGGCTTAAAAGTTGTAGGTTAGGTTGCGCTAACCCAACAGTAGCCGGGGTTGTGTTGGGTTTCGTACCTTAAAAGTCGTAGGTTGGGTTAGCGTTAGCGTAACCCAACAGCAGCCCGGGTTGTGTTGGGTTTCGTACCTTAAAAGTCGTAGGTTAGGTTAGCGTTAGCGTAACCCAAAAGCACTCAGGGTTGTGTTGGGTTTCGTACCTCAACCAACCTACGCAACTATCTTTCCCCTCTCCCGATGGGAAAATGTGGCACTCATGTCGATTCGCCTTGACCCTCTAGCTAACGGGAGAGTTGAAAATAGAAGAGTCGGGTTAATTTTAGGCGATCTGATGCTATTCAAATTACTCAGAAACTACACGCTAGTTTTAATAGTGGCGGCTTTAGCCTCGGTGATGGGAGGAATTCTAGCGGCTTGTTCCGATCCTACTGCCCGCCAGCCGGATGCGGGTCAAAATCCTGGAATGCAGGAGACTGCGAGAAGTGGGGGACATGATGCACATGGGGAAATGCATCACGGGGGGATGGAGCATAGTACGATGGATCTTGGCCCTGCGGATGCAGAATACGATCTGCGCTTTATTGATGCGATGATTCCCCATCATGAGGGCGCGATCGCAATGGCAAGGGAAGCCCAAGAAAAATCGCAACGCCCAGAAATTCAGCAACTTTCCCAAGAAATTATCGCCGCCCAAGAACAGGAAATTGCTCAGTTAAGACAATGGCGGCAAACTTGGTATCCTGATGCAGACGAGACTCCCATTGCTTACAACCCTGAAATGGGTCATTCGATGCCGATGACGGAGGAGCAGCGGCAAAGTATGATGATGAGCATGGATTTAGGCCCTGCGGATGCCGAATTCGATCGCCGCTTTATGCAAGTAATGATTCCTCACCATGAAGGGGCTGTGGTGATGGCACAAGATGCCTTAGGGAAGACACAGCGCCCGGAGATTCGTCAATTATCCCAAGAAATTATTGCTGCCCAAGAACAAGAAATCACCCAAATGCAGCAATGGAAACAACAGTGGTAAGCCTCTAACTAGATAGATTCAGGATTTTGAGAACTGCGCCTTAGCTGGGGAATATCTCCTGGCTAAGGCAACTTTTTAAACTAACTGGAAATTGGCTAAATTTGTTGGATCTGTTGATAGCGAAGTGACGGTTTATCGAGATGATAACTTTACCCGCGCACGAACTAGCGAGCAATCCTTCTACGCCCCCCGCCCAACTTCAAGAACTTGCCAATAGCCCAGATGCAACAGTTCGCCGACAGCTATAGCAATCCTAAATCCAATCTAAACCTTCTCTAACTCCCCTCGCCCACTGGGAGAGGGGTTGGGGGTGAGGGGAATCTCACAACTCACTTAAGATTGCTATAGCAGCTAACCCCAATACGCCAGTTACAGTGTTATGGAAATTGGGGGTTGAATTTCCCCAAGAAGTGGCTCAAAATCCGATTCTGCCCTTGTGCTTTTTAGAAAACCCAGAGTTTGTTATGCAGATGCCAATGGAAACGCTATGCAGTTTCTCGTATCTGGAGGCGGTACCGGAGTTTCTGCAAGCTTCCCTCAAACAAGTGAATTTGGGGTTTAAGCGCATTGTGGCAAAACAGGAGAATTTACCCGCTAATCTACTATCTTGGTTAGCGGAGGAAACTGATGCCGATCTGCGATTTTTGGTGGGGAAACACGCCAATACTTCAGTGCAGGTGCTTGCCAAACTTGCTCAAGATAGCGATCCGCTGGTTCGTTATATTGTGGGGCAAAATCCCGTTACACCCGCATCGATTTTGAGGCAACTGGCAGCGGATGAGGATGGGTTTGTGCGTTGGGCGATCGCCTGTAACTTAAATACCCCTGCTGCAACCCTTGCCCAATTAGGTGACGATACCGATGATTATGTGCGAGAAGCGATCGCCAAACATCCCCTTTTCTTAAAGTAAGCCATGACATTTGAAACGGTGCCGGGTTATTTAAAACAGGTCTTAAGGCAAGCAGATTCTATACTTCAAGGGGATATTGACAGCCAGCCTCAAACGGCGAGTTCTGTTCTGGAGGGGTTAGTGCTGCATTGCGAATTGCGATCGCTAATCACCCCCATGCACCTATCAGTACGCTCTTGCAATTAGCTACCGATCCAGAAGGGGAGGTGAAAAGAGCGATCGCGCTAAACCCTCATACGCCGATCTCTATTTTGGAACAGTTCGCCAACGAAGGCGATCGCGCCATTCAACAAGCACTACTCAATAACCGCAGTCTCCCGGATTGTCTCATTGAACCGTTAGCGCGAAAGTTAGACAATGGTATTCCAATAACGATTCAATTCGATCCCTATCCCTGAAGGGAAGAAAGAGATGGCGATAGATTCCCAACTGCTACAGCAAGCCAGCAACCCGAATACGCCACCCGAACACCTGCGAGAACTGGCAACTTGTGAGGATGTCGCCATTCGTCAGTTAGTTGTTGCTAACCCCAATACGCCAACTGAGGT
>JAAHGE010000283.1 GCA_010672635.1 Desertifilum sp. SIO1I2
TAAAAAAGGCAGCTTCACAAGTTTTAGAAGCAGCCTTTTTTCCAACTAGAGTAGTAAGGACTGCAATTTGAGCGCTGAGACCTCCAACTGTTGTACCATCTACTTCATTGCCAGAAGTTGCTGCTCTGCTACTAACTTGGGAAGTAACATCGAGGATATTATCAATGTCTAAGTGATTTGACGAACGACGAGGATTGGGGGTTGTAGATAAGTTTTCATCAAGTAATGGGTTCTCAATTGATTGGTTATTAGTCTTAGGGCTGTTAAATATTTCATCTAAATCTACACTATCTTTTTGAGGTTGATTTCTAGCTTTAGACTTAGGTTTCGGTTGAGGTTCGTTTTCATCCAACTCGTCAAATAAATCCTCTAACTCATCAGGTTGAGATTGGCTCTTGCTTTTAAAATTGTTTTTTTGTTCTTCTAAATTTAATTCATTTGAATGATTGCTTTTAACTTTCCGCTTACTTTGGATTTTAGATAAAAACTCATCGTCATCTAAGTCTGAAATGTCACTATGGCGAACTTTTTTAGGATAGTTAGATTTAGCTAAGGGTTGATTTTCATCCTTTAAATCATTTAATAAATTATCGTGTTGTGTATTACGATGACCTTTTTGAGGATTGAGAATCGCTTCGATTCCAGTTTTAGTAAATCGATTATCGTCTAAATATCCTAAGTGTTCCATCATGTACTTACCTGTTGTAGAACCATACTCAGGTCGGTCAGCTAAGCTAAGAATAATTCCGTTGTGCTTAATTTCTACGCTGATACTTGGCTTTCCATCAGCTTCAGTCAACTCTTCAACTGCATCGGCAAAATCATCTACACTTTTTAAACCGTTCTCCAAGCAATAATTCAAGGCTTTTTCACAGCGATTTCTCAGGTAGTTTAAAATCTTGTTACCTTCAGGTGTACTAGGAGTAATGTAATTACCTTGGCTTCTGCTGCGATTTGATGCTGTCTTTGTAACCATAGTTCAAGAAAACTGAAGTGGATATTTTCTATGAAATTTGAGAGGTTACTTACTGACTTCACCGTATTAGGTAGTTTCTCACCCTAAAAAGAACCCCCTCCAATTGGAGGGGGCTTAATTTTTAATGAGTTAAGTTGAGCTTTCTACAGTTAAATTTGTGCTTCTGCAACTTCCTTTTTTGCTTGTTCAGGAGTAATGTCTAAAACTTGTGCCATAAATTTCTCGCAGTTGCTTGAAGAAAGCTCCTTCACAATACTACCCGTCTTTAAATCAGCAGCAAAAACTGGAGTATCGTCTTCATCCTTGACCCAACATCTGAGATTGTTCCGGACTTCCTTGATTTTTACACTCCAATCTCCTATGGCAAATTCCGTTTCTCCAGTTTGTTCGTAAAATCGATAGATTACTTCCTTCAGTAATTGCGAAACTTCTAGCGAATCTGGACGATCGATTTTATTTTTCAGTTGAGAATTGCGTTGACTTTGATGAGGCGATCGCACTTTTTTAGCTATTACCTCATCTTCTATCTGTGGTTCAACTGTGTGACTGAACTGCACTGATTTAGAGTCAATGCTCAACAACAAGCTATTGCCTTTTGATGAAGGTTCAATAGTAGCTTCAAAGATAGTACCAATTGGCAATTTAGGTGAATTAGCAGAAAACATAGCTAACGGTTTGCCATCAAGAAGAACAATAGGGCTACCGTCGTACCTTAAATCAGAACTGCTAAAAGAACCAACTTCAAAGGCGAATTTTTGACCACTCCATTCTTGACGGCTAAAGTCAACATCTTTAAAGGCGTTGTGCTTCTGTCCAATTAATTCTGCCCGATCGAATCGAAAATTTTGTAATTGCTGGCAGATTTCATCCGTAAATAAGTTAAGCACTAGCGCCGCTTTAGGAGTTTGATGTTGCGATTCAAGCCAAGTATATTCGGTAGGGGCTACAATCCGAGAACTAATATCTTGAGTACGACCTAAACCATCGCGATAGGTTAAATTTAAGCTGTCAATGTCATTAGTATTGTTGCCGTACCGTTTTTCTAAAGCTTCAATTAACCGATTGCTGGGGTCGAGTAAAGCAAAGTTGACCATCGGTAAGCTGGGATGCAATGTAGCCTCGTATTCAATGTTTTTACTATCTAGCCTTTCTTTCCACTGCCCAGCTAAATCTTGACCTAGGGGTTTTCGTTGCTTGTCTCTCACAATTTTACTGCTGTCATCTCTAATAAATTCTTCAAAAGGGACGCTAAGGATGTAGGTATCTTTGGGTAGGGCTGAGTGCAATTGTTGATAATCAGATTCCAGGTGAAATTCAATTTCAAGTTGACGAGAAAGTTCTTTACCCGCTTTACGCGGTACGTCCAAGTTAGGATTGGTCGTTTCTAAATGCCACATTGCACTGGCTGCTAAAAACCGTTCTTGAGAATTGGGAAAAGCTTCTGCAACATCGCTTCTCAAACTTTCGTACAACTTGCTAACCGCTTCTTTCAAGTTAGTAGGGTTATCGCCGTGCAATTGGTAAATTTCGCCCATCCGTTCTCGATAGCGTTCCTTCACATCTTGCGCCCAACTGAGGTAATGCTTCTCCCAAGTTTCTCGTTCGTCTAAATCTGATGGTGGACTAAAAAGGTAGCGAAATTCGTCGCGGTGGCGACTTTTGAGGCGAGTTGGTTCCCAAGCTGGATTGACAGCAACTTTTGCGATCGCGCTAATTGCCGTACTATCTTCTGTAGGTAGCGGTACGCTTTTGTAAAGTCGGGAGTCGTCTTTAAAGTCGAACAGGTAGCAGGGATGTTGCTGAGACCACTTCTTCGCGGCTTCTAGTAGAGTGGGATGGTAGTCTTCAAGCCGAGTGGCACTTTTGGGGCTATCGACTTCAATTTGAAGTGCGTCGAATAACTGACCTAGTAGTTTCTGTTTGCGTTGATTGAATAAAGCTTCAGGTTGTCCGGGTTCCGGTGCAGAAGATTGTACTCGTCCAATCAAAGTAGCTACCCAGCCAATTTTGTTTTTGGCGATCGCCACAGCAATCTGACGCAGTTTGGTATACTTACGCTTGCCCTCTGTGTCAGTGGCTTGGGTGTAGTCAACTTTTGGGCGCTTTTCAATGGCTTCGTATTCGTGTTCTTCATTAGCAAACCGAGTTTCCTGAGCAATGTGAGGTAGCCTGGAAGCTGGTGTAACGACCAATTGATCGCCATCAAAATCGCACTGGTGGTGCTGCATAGCTTGGTCGGGACGAATAAAGACGCACCCTTTGTAGCGCGTGAATTCAGGTTTCTGTTTATTGTTAACTGTGTAGCGGCGGATGTTGTCTTTACTGACAATCGGGTAGCGAGTCACAATCACTTCCGTTCCATGCCGGAGGTGAGGTGCAATAATCGTTCCAGGTAACAAATCTTCGCAAGGTTGTGCCATTGCCGAACCGTGATGGATAGCTCCTTTAATGGCTAAATCTTTCCACTTCTTAGCCAGTTGTTCCTGCATGAAATCAACAACTTTGGGAAAGTCAAGTAACTGACCTAATTTGTCATTTCTGAGAATAGAGATGAGGCGAGATTCGTGGCGTTTAGTTTGGTCATTCCCTAATTCATTGAATTCGGTTTCTGTGTCATCTGCTGTCTGTCTGAACGCTGCCTTCTTGTCATGCTGTTCGACTAGAAATTTAGCAAGTTGTATGCAATTCTTTTGCAAAGAGGCTAAATTTTGGGCTGCCGCTTGGGTAGCGGGAACGATATCTGCTTGAATTGCATCTTCCGAATACCAAATTGAAAACTGCCACGAGTTCTCATACTCAGTCACTTTAGCATTCCCTCGATTTCCCAATACAGCTTGAGGAAGTTCGTAATCGCCGCAAGGAATTAAGTCAGCCAGTTGTTTTTTATCCACTCCTTTAATAGAAGAGCGGTCTAGAATAATATCGTAGCCAGAATTATCAGTTAATTCTGCATCAGGTAGCAAAGTTCCTTTAGCTAAGAAGCTAATTTCTGGAGTTCGGCAATCTTCGCGCGACCACTCATTTAACCAAGCCATGCGAAATTGAAAAGGTCGGTTGTGAGTTGCTCCTAGTTGTTGAGCTAAAGCGGGTGAGATTTTGCCGTGACAGTCTCCAGTTTGCCAGGTTTTAGCTAACGCAATTTCCTTAAAGTTATCGCTTTGAGAGTCAACGATTTTAACTTTCAAGGTTTGATTATCTTCGGAACTGTCGAGCAGTTGCGCTCCTTGAGTACAACTGCTTACTAATAGAGAACCGTAACGACAAGCGTGGTCGGGTTGAGTAGCAAAAATACTTAAGAGTTTAGCTGAAAGCTCTTGAGCGGCAAAGTAAACATTTTTACCCGAACTAAAAGTTACTCTTCGCGGAATATCATCGCCAAAGTCAACAGATTTGAGGGGATCTTCTCGAGTATCATCTGGGTCAGGTTTGACAATGACGAGTGATTTCAACTCTTCAGGTTCAAAGAGCAATTCTAGCATTGAATTTCTTAGCACCTCTGGTTCAGCTTGATAGCGACCTTTGGTTTTACCATCACTCAATGACAGATCGAAGACCGGAATTTTTAATCCTGCTCCATCTGCTAACTCTGTAGCGCTAGGTTTTCGAGTAAAAGAATGTCGGTTTTTCATCAACTAAGTTCCTCAATTACACTAACTTATTTTGAGAGTGACGATCGAGTTTAGATCAGTAATTCCTGCTCCTGAATGATTACTACCCCCTCCAATTGGAGGGGTTTTCAAAATTAGCGAACGTGCTAAGCTAAAGCAAGTTTCAGTAAATCAAGGAGAAAACTCCATGAAAGTAGTTCGCACTACAACCGGAAAATCTAACCAAAATTCATTGCGTTCTGAAGCTGATTTCGAGGATGACTTAAAGGCTGAATTGGCCGAAGATGAAGGAAATAATCCTTTAGAAGTAATCAAAGCGAGCGAGAGCCAAAACCAAGCATCATCTAACTTGTTCAACGTAACTCAAGAGCAAGTAGAAAATCCCCAGTATTGGATTGATTTGTAAAGCTAGGGTCAAAATCAAGGTAAAATTTGACCCTAGCTTTAACTGAAGAGACTTAGTAGAATCTACTTACTTAATTCGCTGATTTCGGCGTTTTAATTTGCTAGATTCTACTCGATTTTTGGTTGTTTTCGTTAAAGACTGAGCTTCAACAGTTTTGCCAGCCTGATATTCAGGTAAATTACCGGGAACTAAGCTGTAGATAACTTTGCGCTTGCGATAAACTCTCGTACCATCGACAGGTATACCTTGTTTCCAAGCTTCAGCGATCGCTTTTTTGTCAGGACAAATTAAAGTTTTAGTTTCAATGCGGAGATATTGTTCGGGAAGTTGAGCAGGATCGACTAAAACTTCACAAGTAGGGGGATTTTCCTTGACGACTATACGACGCTGCTTGCCAATCATTTCTGAAGTTAGCAAACCCTTGTGATTAAAGTACAAAATAGTCTGGTCTAATCGTTCTCTCCACCCAGTCAGCTTATTAATTGCAGCTTGGTGCAGGTCTATTAAAAACTTCATTCTGGCTTTGATAGCAGCAAGTTCAGCATCAATTTGATCGGCGAGTTCAGCTTGAGCATCAATCAAAAGTTCTTGATGGTCTTGATTGTGCCAAATTGATTGTAAAAGTTGGTCAATTTCTTCAGAAGTTTGCGCTAATTCTAATTGATACCAAAGTTCGGCAGCCGTTAGGGAAGTTTGAGCAAGAGATTGAGTTGCTAAATTCATCAGTAACTCCCGTTGATGCAGGTGTGGTAGTAGTCTCGTTCTGCTTCGATTCGATCTAACATAGCTTCGGCTTCTCTTTCATCAAATGTAAAATTTTGTTTGACAGGAAGGGAATATTCGAGAGAAATTTTCAGCTTTTGTTGCTTTGGATTTTTTGAGGCTGGTCGAGACATTTTTGTCAATAGTACTTTTCAAAAAAGCGCGATCGCGCTCTAAAATATCGTCACAATAATGAATTACCCAATGGTGTTTTACCCCAAAATAATCTCAGACTTTTGTTCTCGATATCCTTTGGAATTACCGAGAACAAATAAAGTTTTGAAAAATTCTATTTCTCCACCAATACTCTTGCCAAAGCTACCTACATCCTGGATAGTTCCCTCTGTTCAATGGCTAGGATTAATTTGGCTATTGTGGTTAGGTGGTACAATTACGTTTCCGTTATTAGCTATTTCTTGGAATTGGTCGTGGATAGAGTTATTATTACTTGTCAGCGCTTACTCTTGCTTAATGGTAGCTTCTTATACTTATGTAATGCGTTATCGGAATAAGCTACTTTCCCAGTATCAACAACAAATTGCAGAATACCGATTACAGTTTTCAAAATATCAAAAACAACTCAATTCTATTCCTCCACTTCAAACCCAAACAGAAGAATTAATAGATTATAAGTGTCGCTGTCAGCTATTGGCAAATTTGATGTTAAAACGAGTGAGTCCTATTGGTG
>JAAHGE010000284.1 GCA_010672635.1 Desertifilum sp. SIO1I2
CTCCCGTTTTCAGGGTGATCGAGCGCAACATTTCTTCGAGAACGGAGTCAAACCCTTGACCTTGGCTGTCAAGGATATCTAACATTCCCAGGGTTTGTTGAACGACTTTTAGTTTATCTTCAACATCGGTGACAACTTGTTTAAAAGTGTCTTGGGTTAGAGGCGCTAGAAACGCTGAAAAACTTCCCTTGGTGGTAGTTAAAGCGCTACTCGGTGAGGGAGAGTGCGTGTTCTGATTCATAACCTCCTGAATTGGCTCCTCAGCGCTAACCGAGTGTGGAGCATCACTCACGACAGTTGCAGTGACTTCCTGGGGGGCATCATCATCGATCGCGGTTGCTTTCGCATCCACAGTAGAAAAGTGCTGAGGTGAAGCTTTCATAGATGTCACCGACGTTAGAAGGTAAAACGATAGAAGGGAATTTTTTGATTGCTAATGAGTGGTTGTGCAGGGCTATCCCCAGGCAATGGGTCCTAGAGAACAGACTCTTCACCAGTTTACTCTGTTATTGAGATTTGATGGTGTAAGATTCAGGATCGGTCATTTAGGTTAAAAGCTCCTGATTCTATCCTGATTTTGGCATTAAAATTTTTAGAAGATGTGTTGACTTTTACCAGGAGTTGAGTCAAAGCTTCCGTAGAAGTTCTCGCAACCGTTCGGTCTAGAGGGAGCGTTAGGGTGTATTTTTCTGACGGAGTTCTGCGGCTTGAACCAATAGGGACTCAACAAAGGCGATCGCGCTTTGGGCAGACTCTCCGCCGGTAAGTTGGGCGAGTTCTTCTTGGCGTTGGCAACCTTCTAGGGGGGTAACGCGCACGACGGTTCGCAGTTGAGAATGTTGACCGTTAGAGGTTTGCTCTAGGTTTGCAATCACGTCTTTACTGACTCGAAAATGGTGTTCTGCCATTGCAGCAACGATGGGTTGGTGAGTAACGCACAGCACCTGATGGCGCAAGCCGAGTTGGTGAAGTTTAAGGGCGATCGCGCCCGCGACTCTCCCCGATACCCCAGCGTCAATTTCATCAAAGACGAGGGTGCTGGCGGGATCGACTTGGGAAAAACAGGCTTTGAGCGCGAGTAAAAAGCGACTCATTTCCCCTCCCGAAGCGGTTGAAGCTAGGGGCTGCACGGGTTCGCCTGGGTTCGGGCTAAACAGAAAGGCGATGCGATCGGCTCCGCTACTGGTGGGCGAGGCGGGAAGAATGCCGACTTTAAACTGTACCTTATCCATTGCTAAGGGTCGGAGTTCTTCTAGGAGTCGGGCTTCGAGTTGGTTGGCGGCGGCAGCGCGCCGATCGGTAAGCTGGGCGCAAGCCTGCATTAAATGGTTTGTGGCTTGCTCGTGGGCTTGTTCTAAAGCTTCTAGAGTTTGTTCGCTGCCGGTGAGTTCGGCGAGTTCGGTTTGAATTTTTTGGCTGTAGGCGATCGCATCCGCTAAGGTGGGGCCGTATTTGCGGCAGATTTGCTTGAGGTCTTGAATGCGCGTTTCTACATCTTCTAAACGGCTGGGATCGGTTTCGAGGCGATCGCCATAGGCATTAATTTGACGGCTGGCTTCTTCGACCTGAGCCAATGCCTCAGCGACCAACTCTAAAATCGGTTGTAACTCAGCATCGTACTCCAACATATCATTGAGCAGCGATTCAGCTTTCCCTAGCAGATCAGCCACGGCATTTTCCCCGGCATCGCTTTGGTAGAGGGTTTGATAGATTTGATAGCTATTTTGCTGTAACTCAACGCTGTGGGCGAGGCGCTGGCTTTCCTGTTCGAGTTGCTCTAACTCATCGGGCGTTGTCAGGCTGGCGGTTTGGAGTTCTCCCACCTGATACTCCAATAAATCGATGCGTTGGAGGCGGTGCTGTTCCGAACTGCGGCGATGTTCCAAGGCTTGTAGGGCGCGTTGAGCTTCTTCGTAAACTGCCGCCACCTGCCCGCGTTGCTCTAACAATTCCTTGCCCCCGTAGAGATCGAGCCATTCTCGTTGTAAAGCGGGTTGTCCGAGCTGTACCGTTTGACCTTGGGCTGTAATTTCGACCAAGGATTCCCGCAGGCGATCCATCCCTTGACGATTCACCAGGATACCATTAACCCGCGATCGCGACCGGAATGTCCCTTGACCCATCACCATTTCTCGACTGCACACCACAACTGATTCATCGAGTAAATCGATTTCTTGCTCTTGCAGCCATTGCATTACCGCTTCATTGAGGGCAAAGGTTGCCTCTACCACAGCTCGATCGGCCCCCGTTCGCATTGCCCGACTATTCAGCTTCCCCCCTAAAGCCGCATCAATGGCTTCTAACAGAATCGACTTGCCGGCCCCGGTTTCGCCCGTCAAGACATTTAATCCCGTGCCAAACTCTAACTCTAGTCGATCGATAAGTGCAAAATTTTCAATCCTGATTGCAAGCAACATAGATGTCCAGTCACCTTAAAGGTTTTGTATGGGCTAAATTTCGCTACCGCAAGGCCGTCCCATCGTCTTAGGTTTCCCACTCTAGCTTACTGGGTCGGCAATCTCTACTCGATCGGTGGCAAATCCTAACCGTTCGCCTCCCTCTCGACCGATGACAAGCTTCCCCTCAAACGGCACGATGGGAGTAGAACTGTAATGCTGAGACCATTGTTACAATTGCTTTACATGGTTGCCCTGAATTCTGCATGAATCCATGAATAAAACGCCCTCTTCGTTTTCTGTCCCTCCTTCTCCTGCAAACTCCAATATGACGATCCCCCATGCGAATTCTGTTGGTTTGTCTGGCGTTACGGTTGAACCCCAACCTTTAGCGGCTTCTTCAGCGGCCCTGCGTTCGGCTGCGGCGGCCGATCTTGAGGAAGGCTCCGGACGCTTGGTCTACGATCCCGTCTTGCTCTTAGCGTACTATCGTCGGCGACCGTTCCAAGTCATCGCTCGATTTTTGAGTATTGTCTGGCCCTTTTTGAAGTTTGGCATTGGGATTTGGTGGGACAGAAGAAGAGGGCGATCGCCGCGTCATTCGCGCCGACGGGCAATCCAGTTACGGCAGATTCTCACAGATTTGGGACCGGCTTATATCAAAATTGGACAAGCCCTTTCAACGCGCCCGGATCTGGTGCCTCCGCTGTACCTAGAAGAGTTGACGTTACTTCAAGATCAACTCCCCCCGTTTCCCAATGAAATGGCGTTTCGGTTTATTGAAGAAGAGTTAGGCGATCGCCCAGAAGAAATTTATGCAGAAATTAGCCCGAAACCCGTAGCTGCCGCCTCCCTCGGTCAGGTGTATAAAGGGAAACTCAAAACGGGGGAAACCGTAGCCATTAAGGTGCAGCGTCCCGACTTACAAGAGCGAATTTCTCTCGATCTTTATATTGCCCGCCGCCTTGCCGCTTGGGCCCAAAAAAATGTTAAGCGCATTCGCAGCAACTTGGTGGCGATCGCCGATGAGTTTGGGGCCCGGATCTACGAAGAGATGGACTATACCCATGAAGGGCAAAATGCCGAACGCTTTGCCGAACTTTACGGGCATTTGCCGGATATTTACATTCCTAAGATTTATTGGGAATATACCCAACGCCGCGTGTTAACGATGGAATGGGTGGTGGGAACTAAACTCACTCAACTCGACGCCATTCGCGCCCAAGGGTTGGATGCGAGTCATTTAATTGATGTGGGCGTTCAATGTTCCCTGCGCCAACTCCTCGAACATGGCTTTTTCCACGCCGATCCTCACCCCGGTAATTTATTAGCGTCTCCAGATGGCAAGTTGGTCTATCTGGATTTTGGGATGATGAGTGAAGTGAAGCCCTACCAGCGTTATGGCTTAATTGAAGCGGTGGTGCATTTGGTGAACCGCGACTTTAATGGGTTAGCCCATGATTATGTCAAGTTGGAGTTTTTAACGCCCGATACGGATTTAACCCCGATTATTCCGGCATTAGGGAATGTGTTTAGCGATGCCCTTGGCGCGAGTGTTGCGGAACTCAATTTTAAGAGCATTACCGATCAGCTATCGGAGTTAATGTATGAATATCCGTTCCGAGTTCCGGCTTATTATGCGCTGATTATTCGGTCGTTGGTGACGCTAGAAGGGATTGCGATTAATGTCGATCCGAATTTTAAGGTTTTGAGTAAAGCCTATCCCTATGTCTCGAAGCGCTTGCTAACCGATCCAGCCCCAGAGTTACGAGCGTCGCTGCAAGATTTATTGTTTAAAGATGGTCGTTTTCGCTGGAATCGTTTAGAGAACCTGTTACGTAATGCTAAAGATAGCGATGATTACGATTTGGATCGGGTTCTCGATCAAGCCATTGATTTCTTGTTTTCGGAACGGGGGACTTTTATTCGCGATCGCTTAGTGGATGAAATGGTCAAAGCAGTGGATACCCTAGGCAGAAATGCGATCGCCACAGCTACCTATCAATTCCGCCAACGGGTAGGCTTAAACGGCAATACTCCTCCCACTTCTCCAGTGGCAACCTCTCAAGATCAACAAAGCTTAGAACATATTCAGCGCATCTGGAGCATTTTACAAGAAACGCGCGGTTTCGATCCGGGTAAAATTTTACCGTTGATTCCCAAGCTGTTAACCAAGCCGGAAACTCAGCGGATGGGACAACAGATTGCAAGTGCCTTAGCCCAACGGGTGGCAGCCCGGTTTATCCGAGAAGTTTTATTGGCCAATGATGCGAAAACAGCTTCTCCTTCTAAGCAACCTCAACCCCCTGCCAATCATCCCCAGTTAACATTACCCTCTGCGGCAATCTTTGAACGTTAGGTTGGCGATTGGTCAATGGGTCATCGATGGGTTAAAAAATCAATGACCTATTGGCTCACTCATAAGAATTATTTCACCTCTACTCGCGGCTGAAGATGCTAGAATGGAGTGCGAGAATAGTTCGGTTGCAGTGTTTGTTTTTAGTATTGACGGTTCTTCTCGCTTTCTATTGGCAGGCTTCTCTCCGAAATCTCACTTTCTATACCTGTTTTGATTTTGGAGAAATAAATGTCAATTTACATTGGTAATCTTTCTTACGAAGTAACAGAAGCCGATCTGAGTGCTGTATTTTCAGAATACGGCTCGGTTAAACGGATTCAACTCCCGACCGATCGCGAAACGGGTCGGATGCGTGGATTTGGGTTTGTAGAACTGAGTTCAGATGCTGAAGAACAAGCTGCCATTGACGCCCTTGATGGAGCAGAATGGATGGGTCGCGATTTAAAAGTCAATAAAGCCAAACCTCGCGAAAATAACAGAGGTTCCTTTGGCGGTGGAAATCGTCGCGGTGGCGATCGCTTTTCTCCAAACTCCAAGCGCTTCTAAGCGATACGCTTCAAAAGCTTAAACCTGTAAAAGAGTTCAGATTTGGCAATCTGAACTCTTTTTAGCGTCAACAAGCTCGGGCAAAATTAACATAATGGCACCTGCCATCTTTGCCCGTTTAACCTTAGCCTTTTGCCTTTAAATCAGCTTCCTTTGCTTCAAGTTCTTGTTGTTTATTTTGTAATTCTTCTTCCCAGGCTTTAAGTTCTGCCTCTTTTTGTTCCAGACCTTTTTTCTCGCGCTTAAGATTTTCTTCTAAGCCTTGAATTTGTTCGCGACGGGCTTCAACTTCCAAACTCCGGCGTCCGAATTCTTGGCTTTGGAGCGTCAGCGTTTGTCGCCATTGTTCGGCGCGTTCGGCTTCAGCTTTGAGAAAATCGGGAGTCAGACCCGGAACGAGGTAATCTTGAACGAGTTCAATTACCCATTCTTTCGCCTCTTTAATCGCCATCACCTGACGGCTAGGGGAGAGTTCAACCAACACCAGCAAATTATCGCTAAAAGGGTTGACCTCAGAAGTCACAATTATCTCTTCACCAGCGACCGTCACCCAAGTCGTCTCAGTTGCTTGATACGCCAGGAGTTGGACTCCGGCTTTGCCGATCGCTTTTTTTTGGACTTGGGCTAGATATAACATTCCCGTGTTTGTTTGCTCTCGGTTCATTGATCATATCCCGATCTTCAGAGATAGCTGAGGCGATCGCGTAAAATTTCTGCCTGTTTTTGCAATTCTGCTACAGTATCTCGCGCGGATTGAACTACCTCAACTGGGGCTTTGCTGACAAATCCTGGATTATTCAACCGATTCGAGATCGATTGCATTTCCGCTTCAATCTTACCCAAATCTTTGCTTAACTTTGCCTTAAGGGCTTCAATATCGACCACTCCAGCCAGGGGAATCAAAATTTGTACCGTTCCCGCAACTCCCGCCATTGTCTTACCCAGCTTGGGATCGACAGTCGCCGTTAGCGTCAGAGAATCCACTTTCCCTAAATCCTCAATATAGGATTTGGCAACTTCTAGGGTTTGCTGTTCGCTAGGGTTTTCCGTTTGCAGGATCGCCGGAACTTTTGCTGAGGGTTTAATCTCTAACTCAGCCCGAAGGTTGCGGATCGTCCGAATCGCGTTAATAA
>JAAHGE010000285.1 GCA_010672635.1 Desertifilum sp. SIO1I2
TCTGATTGGACAAAATGGCTTAATTGCTATCTTTCTATATTTCTTTACCCTAGTTATTGCCAGACTTGGTTCTAGCTTTATTCGCATTTGGAGTCAGAGAACCCCTGGAGTCTCTGCTTCTCTGTTAGCAAATCTCACCAAGATTATTATCTTAGTTTTCGGGATTTTAACCATTCTGCAAGCGATTGGAATTTCAATTACGCCCATTCTTGCCACATTAGGGATTGGGGGTTTAGCTGTAGCGCTGGCATTTCAGGATACCCTATCTAATCTATTTTCAGGATTGTATTTAATTATTTCCCAACAAGTGAGAACGGGAGATTATATTAAACTTGAAACTGGACAAGAGGGATATGTGATTGATATTACGTGGCGGAATACGGTAGTGCGAGAGTTGCAAAATAATCTAGTTCTGATTCCCAATAGTAAATTAGCCTCTGCCATTTTTACCAACTATCATTTACCGGCAAAAGAAGTTGGCGTTCGGGTTAATGTTAGCGTGAGTTATCAAAGCGATCTCGAACAAGTTGAAGAAGTTACTTTACAAGTTGCTAGGGAATTAAAAACAGAATATCCGCAAATTTATGCTGACTTCGATCCTGTTATTTTCTATGAGAACTTTGGAGATTTTAGTATTAACTTCGTTGTTGTCTTTAGAGCCAATGAATTTCTCGACCAACGCGTTGCTAAACACCAGTTTATTAAACGCTTGCATCGCCGCTATCGCGAAGTGGGGATAGAAATTCCCTATCCCAGTCACAATGTTTATATGCCAGGTACCAATCATCGAAATTCTAAACCCCAGATTCTAAGCAACGAATAAAAGTTAAAGCCGTATTGCCATAAACTTTTTGACGGCAAATTTCTAAATTGGGGAGTAACTCAAAACTCTCTTGTTCTGGACGATGTTCTAGCGCCATTTCCCCATCTGGCGAGAGGAGATCCAATTGCGCGATCGCACTCAGCACCGGCGGGTACAATGAACTATCATAGGGCGGATCGAAATAGATCAAATCGAACGCTTGTCCCGCTAACTGAGGCAGTCGAGACAGCACATTTCCCTTAATGACCTGGAATTGCTCTACACTCGCGACTTTCTCCCAATTTTGCCCAATAATCGCACAAGCCTTAGCATTCTGTTCAATTCCCACCACAAAGCCAGCGCCGCGACACAACGCTTCAGCCCCCATTGAACCATTCCCCGCACACAAATCTAACCACCGACACCCATCAACCCGGCTTTGCCAAATATTAAACACCGCCTCCCGTACTCGTCCCGTTGTCGGTCGAGTCTCCAAACCGGGTAATGTTTTAAGTTGACGGTTCCCGTAGATTCGCATCTTTCAGAGGTGGGGAGATGGGGGGATGGGGAGGTGGGGGGATGGGGGATGGAAAGAGACTACTGGGTAGTATTTTGTGCTTTGTTTCCCGAACGCCTAATTCCTAACCCCCAACTCCCTATAAAGAAAGATGGGGATGGAAAAGACGACTTGGGGTACTCTCTGCTTTGTTTCCCCAACTCCTAATTCCCAACCCCCAACTCCCTACTCAGCACTCAGCACTTAGAGAAGCACTCAGCACTTAGTTAAAGTTTAGTTCCGCATTCGGGACAGAACTTATTGCTGTTGACGTTTTTCGCGCCGCAAGTGGGACAGTAGACTAACTCTACCGTTTGGTTGAGTTTCGCCTTTTCTGGCAAACCAATCATCTGAGAATTGCTCTTACCGGGGGCTACCATTGGATAGCAGTTTTCGTTGCGTTTAACGCGAACATCCATCAGCACTGGGCCATCGTGCGCTAGCATGAGTGCGATCGCATCTTTGAGTTCTTCGCGAGAACGCACGCAAATCCCCTTAATCCCGTAAGCTTGTGCCAGCATCACAAAATCCGGCATTCCCACTTCCATATTGGAAGAAGAATAACGTTCTTGATAGAAGGTTTGCTGCCACTGACGCACCATCCCTTGCCAACCATTGTTAACAATGACAGTTTTCACATTGATGCCATACTGAGCCAGGGTACCCAACTCTTGAATATTCATCTGGATGCTAGCATCGCCTGCCACGCAGATGACTTGCTCATCGGGTAGCGCTACCTTAACCCCCATCGCCGCAGGCATTCCAAACCCCATCGTCCCTAAACCGGCGCTAGAAATCCAGCGACGGGGGCCATTTTTCAGGAATTGGGCAGACCACATTTGGTGCTGACCGACATCAGTTGTATAGTAAGCGCTGGGCGCTTGGTTAGCCAACTCCACAATCACCTCTTGGGGAGAGATGGCATCGGGATATTGGGGAACCTCTAAAGGATAATCTTCGCGCCAACGGTTAATCCGTTCTAACCAAGCCTTGGTTTGCTCTGAATTGCGACTGATGCCCAGTTCGTGACAGCGGCGCAGCAAGTCCATTAACACCTGGCGGACATCGCCCACAATAGGAACTTGGGGGGCGCGATTTTTACCCACTTCCGCCGGGTCAATATCAATATGAATCACCTTAGCGCGGGACGCAAATTCATCCAGCTTACCCGTTACCCGGTCGTCAAACCGCGCGCCGACAGCAATTAACAAATCGCATTCGCTAACGGCAAAGTTAGCATAAGCGGTGCCATGCATCCCCAACATCCCCACAGCCAGCGGATGTAACTCATCAAACACGCCTTTGCCCATCAAGGTTGTGGTTACGGGAATTTGGAACATTTCGGCCAGTTCCAAAATTTCTGCATGAGCATTGGCAGAAATTGCACCGCCGCCAACGTAGAGTAAGGGGCGTTCGGCTTCTTGCATCAAGTAGATAGCCTGGTTAATCTGGCGGGGGTTGCCCTTCACGGTGGGGCGATATCCCGGTAATTTGACTGAACCGGGTTCAACGGGGAGATAGTCGAATTCTTCTAACCCCACATCTTTCGGTACGTCAATTAACACCGGGCCCGGCCGTCCAGTCGTGGCGATGTGGAAGGCTTCAGCGACGGTGCGGGCCATATCCTTCGGATCGCGGACAACGTAGGAATGTTTGACAATGGGGAGGGTAATCCCATAAATATCGGTTTCTTGGAAGGCGTCGGTACCAATGGCCGCGCGGCTGACTTGTCCGGTGATAATCACCATTGGAATGGAGTCCATTTGCGCTGTCGCAATGCCTGTCACTAGGTTAGTGGCACCGGGGCCGGAGGTTCCAAAACACACCCCCACTTGTCCGGTTGCCCGCGAGTAGGCATCGGCGGCATGGGAAGCGCCTTGTTCGTGTCTGACTAGAATATGTTTAACGCCACCTGCGGCTTCGGCGCGATAAAGTTCGTCATAAATCGGTAAAATAGCACCGCCGGGATAACCGAAGATGTGCTTGACGCCATGACGCTGAAGGCTGTCAATTAGGGCGTAAGCTCCGGTTCTACGGGTAGCAGCCGTGATTTTGGGCGATGCGGTGGAAAGTTCGCTCATAGACTTGGAGGATATATCTATAGATTGGTATTGTATGATGCCATCTAGGTTAATCTTAGAGTTTAAAACCATTTGGCAACTACTGCGAGGCCACGGAAAGTCAGAATTTCCTTAATTAAATAACTTTTTCTAAGACGCGCCGCGTGTTTGCCCAGGCCCAAAGTCCTGCAAAAGCTGCTCCTAGGCTCATTCCCCACAACACGAAGCGCAGTCCAATGATATCGGTTAATGGGCCGGCGATCGCTAAGGGTAAACTTAAGGCAATATTTACGGCATTATTGGCAAATCCAAAGACTTTCCCGCGCATGGCTTCGGGGGTGGAATACTGAATCAGGGTTTGCATGGGAATCACGACAAAAGCACCGCCAATTCCCAGTAAGGCGGATAGGGCTAAACCCAAGAAGATTTGCGTGGTGAAGGCAAATAAGCACAAGGCGAAGGCGATGGTGAGAAATCCAATCAAGGGGACGGGTTTGTGGGAAAAGCGATCGCCAAAACTGCCTAAAATAGCAGCACCAAGCAGCATCCCCACGCCAGAAGCAGCTAACAAAAAGCCGAATTGAGTGGGTCTTAAACCAATATCTGCGGCCAGATCGATGGCGAGGACGGTGAGGGCAGCCAGTACGGAATACAATACGGTGAGTTGCACCATTGCGTTTCGCACTAAGGGATTCTGTTGCAGATAGCGAAATCCGGCTTTGAGGTCGCTAAACGGGTGCAAGGCAAGCTGAGAAGGGTCTATGGGAGGTTCTTTGACGCGCATCCCCAGGAGAATGAAGGCGGCGATGAAATAGAGAACGCTAACGACTAAATGCTTTCCTAGAACGCCTCCCCAAGTTTCAGTCCAAGATAGGATCGGTTCGCCAATGGCCATGCCGACAATTAAAGCGCCCATTGTGGAGACTGTAAACAGCGAATTGGCTGACATTAGCCCTTCGCGAGGTACGCTAAGAGCGATCGCAGATTGTTCGGCTGGTGCAAAAAATTGCGTGACGGTGGAAACGATAAAGGTGATGCCCAGTAAAATCAGAAATTGCTTGGGTAAGACAGCCAGCAGGATCAAGAAGATCGCCCGTATTATATTAGCGCCAATCAAAATCTGTTTTTTGGGAACGCGATCGACAAAAATTCCCGCCGCCGAACCGAAGAGAATGGCAGGTAAGGTAAAGGCAATCATCACCAGCGATCGCATGGAGTTCGCCATACCTGCATTCGCATGATAAATTTCCAAAAGGCTAATCAGCAAGACAAAAAAGATTTTATCCCCAATCTGAGCAACCAGTTGCCCGCTCCACAGCGCTAAAAATGGGCGATTGTGAAATAAAGCGCGAAATCCACTCGCAGGAGAGGGAATATTTTCAGTTACTGGCGGGAGTTCGTTGGGAGAAGGTGTCATGCAGGAAGAAGAAGGGAATTGGGAGTTGGGGAAGAGGATGGGGGGATGGGGGGATGGGGGAGAAGAGGGGAATTGGGAGTTGGGAGTTGGGGGTTGGGGGAGAAGAAGAATTCAGGGTTAACCCTAATTACTTACAGATTTCTCAGCAGTTGTAACTCCTTGAACTCAGAACTCTTTTCCCACTCGGAACACCGCTGCTTGGTGTGCAAGCTAAGGAACTCGGAACTCACTCAGCACACTGCTTCGCAGAAGCTAGTGCAACAGCACTTTCAACTTAGCACTCTTCGTCCCCTCACCTCCCCACCTCCCCATCCCCCCATCCTTTTCCCACTGGGAACTCGGAACTCGGAACTTATTTTCTCGCTAAGCTAGAGCGAAAATGAGTCAACAGGATTTCTGACTTATGCTGCGTTTTCCCCGCTTTAGTTATAGCGCGATGCTTTCGGTTGGGTTAGGAGCGATCGCGTTAAGTTCCGTCCCTATGGTGCAAGCTCAAACCCCTGCTGCTATTGTCGCTCAAGCTGAGAATGCCGAACGCTATATTCGTCTAGCAGTTGAAGAGTATCAAGAAGGGAATAACCAAGCCGCCTTAGATGCGCTCAATCAAGCGATCGCTCTTAACCCGACAATGGCAGATATTTATATTTTGCGGGGAATTGTCAAATCGGAACTCAACGATCCGCAGGGGGCGATCGCCGATTATAGTGAAGCGATTGAGCTAGATGGCGATGATGCGGAAGTTTATATTGTCCGAGGATTGGCGCAGTTAGAACTCAAGCAATATCAAGCTGCTGAAGCCGACTTTAATCAGGCATTAGAGCGCGATAACAGCCACGCTGATGCCTATACTTTTCGCGGCACATCTCGGATGGAGTTGAACAACCGTCAAGGGGGTTTACAGGACTTCAAGAAGGCAGAGGAACTCTATTTTGCTCAAGGGAATGCGAGGGGATTGGGTAGACTTTCGCAAGCTTTAATTGTGGCAGATGTGATTACCTTTGAAGGCGGATCGGGCGATCGCCCAGAAAATGCGGTGATTATCAAAGGGGCCTCCAATCAAGCATTAGGGGTTCCGGCGCAGTATCATTATTTAATCGAGCATTTTGGCAAACCCGATCGAGATTGGAGACTCGCCGAGCAGTCGATGTTGAATCAGAGCGATCGCCAATACAACCGCATGGATCTGCAACTGACTGACGGTCGCCGCCAGGTCGTTTATTTTGATATCACGGACTATTATTCCAAAGGGTTAGACGGTCGCTTGCAAGTCCCCTAAGCTCAATAAAAATCCCTCATCTTGATATGCGAAGATGAGGGAGAGACCAAACTGTGCGACCCGACTATTGTTAGTCTTTAGGTTGGCTAGTCCCCAGTTATGCAGCCAGGAACCTAAGCCTTGCGCGTACAATCCTGGGAAGTGCTGCAAAACCCTTCCTGAAGAGTGTAATTTCCAGCTAGACATACTTTTCTTTTAGAAATCTAGAAGTTCTCTGATAACGCTCTTGATGTCCGCATCAGGAGGACGTTTGGCAAACTGTTCGTGACTATAAATCCAATTTCAAGGTATCTTTCAAAAC
>JAAHGE010000286.1 GCA_010672635.1 Desertifilum sp. SIO1I2
TCTCTTTTACAGCATCCTCATCGCCTACGCTATCCTCACCCTATTTCCCTTTGCTTGGGCGCTATCTGCCTCATTTAAGCCCCTCAACGAAATTGTCAGGGGGGGGATGCATTTAATCCCTCAAAACTTCACCTGGGAGAACTATCAGCAAATCTTCACCGCCTCCCCCCTCTTTGGGCGCTGGTTATTCAATAGCGTTTTTGTCGCTGTTTTTATTACTAGTTTTAACCTACTTTTTAACTCAATGGCAGGTTATGCCCTCGCCCGCATCCACTTTCCGGGAAATCAACTGATTTTCGCCTTAATTTTAGCCGTCTTAATGGTACCCGGACAAATTACCCTCATTCCCACCTTTTTAATTTTAAAAACCCTCGGCTGGCTCAACACCTATCAAGGCTTAATTGTCCCCAGTATTGTCAACGCCACCTTCATCTTCATGATGCGTCAATTCTTCATCAACTTTCCCAAAGAACTTGAAGAAGCCGCCGCCTTAGATGGTTTAAATCGCTGGCAAACCTTCTGGCAAATTGTCTTACCTTTAGCCAAACCCGCCCTCGCTGCCCAAGCTATCTTTATCTTCATGGGTGCTTGGAATAACTTCTTAATGCCATTGATGATTTTATCCGATCCGACCATGTTTACCCTACCTTTAGGCTTAAACACCTTCAAAGGGCAATACATCAGCTATTGGAACTACATCATGGCAGCCTCAATGGTTTTCACCCTACCCGCCCTCGCCATTTATGCCTTCTTCAACCGCTACTTCATCCAAAGCGTCACCTTCACTGGCGGCAAGTGAGCGAGCGAGAAAATTATTAACTTTTTTGATAATTATGATGTAAATCTAGCATACATTAAAAAATGACTACATCAGGCTGGTAATGGATAATTTGGCTGTTTTGTTGCTTTTTGATATCGGAGAGTGACAGAAGAAGAATATCTAACGAGTAGTATTGCTATTGTTGCTATTACTATGAAATTTGTTGCTATCAATTGGCCAAAAATCCGGACAATCAACAGCTTCTGGGTTAGATACCTTTAAAGGGTGTACCGCACACTTGAGATGCGGGTCATTTTTAAAAAATCGACAGTGAGAACAGGGAATTTTATGATAAGACTTGAGCGTATCAAAATTGCCTTTAACTGATTTACGAAAATCTAAGCGCTTGGAAAGACCGATCGCCCAGGCGATCGCTAACAGGCTTAAAGGTATTATTAATAAAGGAACATTGGGGGTGCTAGTCTCTGGTTCGGGTTGCTCAATTAAGGGAGATTGAGTTGATGAAACTTCGCTTAACGAGGTTGCTTCAAAATTGCGATCGCCCACACGATAGTCATAGTGAAGATCGTGGGCTGGCATTTTATCCAAATCTTCATTCATTTTAAGGTAAAAAATACGGCTCAGGAAATCTCGACCATTCGATTAGTACACTTATATCTCACCGAGTCTCCCCAATATTTCTATCGGGGGTTGCATTAAGGCTTAAATCCGCTCTATCCTTTGAGTTAGATTGAATGAGGCAGTTTTGGTAAATCTAGATGTATCGTAAGTAGCAATTATTCACAGAGATTTCGAGCAAAATAGGAAGGTTTGCGATCGCGCTTGAGTTGGGTTATGAAAGTTGAACTGCACCACATCACTAAACGCTTCAGCCAAGTCTTAGCTAACGATCGCATTTCTTTAACCGTAGAAGCCGGAAGCATTCACGGACTATTGGGGGAAAATGGGGCGGGGAAAAGTACCCTAGTCAAAATTCTCAGCGGTTTTATTGCACCAGATGCAGGAGAAATTTGGCTTGATGGCCAATCCGTAAAGTATAGAACTCCCGCAGGTGCGATCGCCGCCGGAGTGGGAATGCTGCATCAGGACCCCCTAGACTTTCCGCCGCTGGATGTCTTAGATAATTTTATCGCAGGTAAAACTGGCAACTGGTTGCTCGATCGCCAAGCGGCTAAACGCGAGTTTCTCCAACTCGCCGCGCAATTTAACTTTCAACTCGACATTCACGAACCCGTCGCCAACCTCACCGTTGGAGAACGCCAGCAACTCGAAATCTTGCGCCTGCTTTCATTAGGCGTCAATACCCTAATTTTAGATGAACCGACCACCGGCATCTCAGCCTCTCAGAAACACGCCCTGTTTGAAGCGTTGAAAGTCTTGGCGCAACAGGGAAAATCGATTATTTTCGTTTCCCATAAGCTAGAAGATGTGGAAATTTTGTGCGATCGCGTTACCGTAATGAAGCAAGGTCAAGTCGTCGGTCGCGAGCCAATCCCTTGTCCGGCGGCTAAACTAGTGGCCATGATGTTCGATCGAGAACTCGCGCCTCCCGTCAAACCGCCAACCGTGCGAGCTGAACCCATGCTAGAGTTGCAAGGGATTGTGCTAAACGGCGATCGCCTCACCGTCAAAATTGACCAACTGAGCGTTCAAAAAGGCGAAGTCATTGGGTTAGCGGGTTTAGAAGGAAGCGGACAGCGTTTGCTCTTACTGTGTTGTGCTGGACTGCTTGCCCCCCAATCCGGGAAAATCTTATTAGACTCCCAAGATATTACCCAAGCATCTTACAAAGAGTACCTCAATATTGGGATTGGTTACTCCCCGGCGGATCGGTTGCGCGAAGGCTTAATTGGGGGTTTATCAATTCAAGACCACTTTACCCTGCGCCAACCCCAAAAAAGCTTTTTCATCGATCGCAAAACGATCGCCAAAGCTACCCAAGAGGCGATCGTCCGATTCAATATTAAAGGCAGAACCCAAACCCCTGTTGAACGTCTCTCTGGAGGCAACCAGCAACGCACTCAACTGGCGTTATTGCCCGTTCCTTTAAATTTGCTATTAATGGAACACCCCACGCGAGGGCTAGATATAGAGTCCGCTTTGTGGGTGTGGCAACAACTGATAGCCCGCTGCGAAGGCGGTACCAGCATCCTATTCGCCTCCTCAGACTTAGATGAAATTATGCAATATAGCGATCGCATTCTCGTCTTCAGCGGCGGTCAAGTTTCTCCCCCTATCCCCACCTCCCAACTCACCGTCGAACAACTCGGTCAAGCCATCGGCGGTAAATTCACCCCCCTGCAACCTCAAACCTAAAAAAAGCAACTGGTGTAAAGTTCAAATACACTAGAATTAGCCCCTGCGTGCGTCTTCCTCCCAATCACCCCTCTACTCGCGGACGGCAACCATGAGAAACTTTATAGCACTCCCGATCTTGGCAAGTTTTGCCGCAATCTGCACGCTTGGCGATGTCAAAACAGCATCAGCACAAATCTCCGTACAGATCCAAACTGGAAGTTTTGAATGTCCTTCAAGCTCGCTCAACATTCATGTTGGTTATAGCACAGACGACATTCGCAAACTGATTGCGCGGGGATGTCGCATTCCGCGTTCCTTCTATCCCCCAAACTACCACCACACTAACGGGTGTACCGTTCTCGTTCCTGGGGGGGCTTTAGTCGCTTCCGGCTGCACGGTTATTCCCCAAGGGCCCGTTTACGCATACCCCACTTATCCCAGTTACGGCTATCCGAGTTACCCCGTGTATTCCGATCCTTATTCTGGCGGAATTGTCGTCCCGCCGAGTCGATCGCAACAGAACCGGGTAAACGGAATTGGCGGCTTCTTGCATTAATCAAACTGTCGGCGTTCGCTAGACCAACGCTGAAGCCGATATTGCTGGGCATCTTCAACCAATAAACCCGCCGTTCCGCCATCGCCTAACTCGGCGATCGCCACTAACGATCGATCGCGATCGCGAGTCAGTTCGCTATAGAGTAACTCGCCGCGATCGCTAAAAATCAACGTGCGCGACTCGCGAGTCAAACCCCCACCCCCCGTTAACTGGCGTAACGCCTGAAAACTCTCCGGGGGAAGCGTTAGCACCGCCTCCAGTTGACCATCGCCCGTCAGATCGATCCATTGTACCAGCCATCCCCCCACCAGAGGCCCCAATTGCTCTTCCAAAGATGGCTCGTTGGTCGGGGAATTCACCAGCGCCGATAAACTGGGCATTGGAACCTGGGAAGGCACCTCACCCGTGAGGTGCAACTCCCGCCACAAAATCGCCATCACATCCGCCGTCCATTGGGGACGAGTTTGCACGCGGTTGGCAATGGTTGAAATCTGCGGTTCCAACCATTGCAACGCCGCCGCCGTCATCGCTAAAGGACGCGGAACCAGCGCCGCTTCTGTTCCTACCCCCAAAAGAGCTTTTTCTGGACTCAGCGGCGGGGGTGGACTTCCGGCTGCTAACAGGCGCAAATTCCCATTATTAAACTGAATCGCCTTCACCGTGGCAATCTGCGTTTCCTGTTGCGCGGTCGCCGTCCAAAAGGTAATTTGTAGCTGAGAATCCACGCTTAAGCCTAACTGCTGCCAGAGCAGATCGGGCATCACCTGAGCCGATCCGCTGGCCAATTGAGCGCTATTAAACGGCGCTTTTAACCAAGTTTCCCCATTGTGAAACGCCGATACCTCCACTTGATACCACACTTGATCGGCCGAGAGGGGGGGAAGTTCTGGTGCAATGGCGCGGTCTTGAATCAATAAAATTGCGGTATTCTGTTCGGGATAGAGCCAATCGGCAGCCTGCACATTCTCCACCGGGCGCACCGTCCCCACAATCCGGCTAATATCAGGAGAGGCGATCGCGCTTAGAGCAATATCCACTTGGGCGAGTAACTCCTCAATCGGGGCGCGAGCCGCACCCAAATTGGGAAAGCGCTGTTGCAACCAGGCTTGAGCGCTGCCTCTCCCCTCCTGCGCCGCCCGAATTAAAGCCCCCCATACCTTCACCTCTGCCACCTGGGGCGTTGCGTCTAAAGCTGCTTCCACCCGTCGTTTCAGCCGTCCCGAATCCGCTTTCAACATTAGGGCAATTTCCCGACGGTTGGCGATTGAACTTGCAAACACTTCCAGCGCTGCTTGCCAGCGACCATCAATAATACTGGTAAGGACTTGTTGCGAAGGGGAGGCCCAGGATTTATCCGCTTGAGCTTGGCTGAGTTGGGCGTGAGCGCGGATCAGTTCCTTTTGAGCTTGGGCGGCTTCCGTCCAATCTAATCGCTCCTGAAGGGCTTCGAGTTGCTCTAGCGCCGATGTCCATAACCCGCCGCGTGCCAAGGTTATCGCCTTGCGGTAGTCTACATCGTTAAGAGCCGGAGTTGTGAGGGTAATTTCTTCTAACTGTAAAGGAGCATTAACAAACGAACGCGGCTTGAGTTGGTAGACGCGCAGTTGCGGTTCCAAACCGACCGTTTGATTAACAGCTAATTCCGGTAAGCTATCCCCAGTCAGACCTTCCCAAGTCGGCAGTTCTCCAGCAGGGCTAGTAAACGAAAGCATCATCGCCAGATGCGCCTTACTGGGATTGTAATAGAGCATTTGCCCGTAGGCGATCGCGCGGTCTGCCTTATTTAAAGTCCCCGTGAGTTGAAACCACACGCCCAAATCTTCCGCCGGAATCAGATTGCTTTGAGCCGCCGTCGGCGGTAACTTATCTAAGCGGATCGCATTCATCCCCAAAGGACGGTTAGAAGCCGGTTCTACAGCATCCGAGGTTAACAGAGGAGCCACGACAAAAGACTCTTCGAGCGATTGCACCGCAACCTGATGCATTAACTCATAATAGGCTTGCGGCGGCTGGTTGCTGCGGTGACGGGGCGCTTCTACCCGACGATAAACCCGCAATTGAGAAATCCACTCGCACGCCTGCTGGCAGCCTAAACGCTTTTGCTGGACAGGAATTAAGATATCCTCCCCAAATTCGCTCGCGATTGGAATTGGACTCCCCGGAATTAACCCTAACTGAGCAATACTCGATTGAATTTCCACAAAGGTTTGGGGAGAGTCGCGACGCTTGACGGAAAGCTGTACGGCTTCTGGCAAAAACTGATTGATCCACAAGGCAGCATCCGGATCGATCGTCAGTTGAATCGCCAGCCAAACACCTCCTGCGATCGCGCTTGCACCCCCTAGCAGCAGCACGAACGCGAGTAAAGAACTTGTCCAGTTGGATTGGTGGGTTTGTGACATAGGCGGAAGAAGGGAGTTGGGGAAGAAGAGGATGGGGGGGTGGGGAGGTGGGGGGAAAGAGGGGGAAGAAGAGAGTTGGGAGTTGGGGGTTGGGGAGATTCAAGGTAAAGTGGCTATTGCTCTAGATACAGACTGAGAACTCAGCACTTCCTTTCTACTCAGTACGCTGCTACACATCCAGAAGATCGCAACAGCACTCTTTTCCCCTACCCTCTTCTCTACTCAGAACTCAGAACTCGGAACTTACTCAGCACTCTTGAACCCACTCAGCACTCATAAACCTACTCGGAACTCGGAACTCGGAACTTTGCACTCCTTTCCCCACTCAGCACTCACTTAAGACTTGTTCGTATCGCATTCCGGCTCGTTCCCAA
>JAAHGE010000287.1 GCA_010672635.1 Desertifilum sp. SIO1I2
TGATGCGCTTGATCTGCGACTTGATGTTTGCCACGTGGGTGCTTTCTTCTTCAGGAACGGTGCGAGTAGTGCGACCGAGGTGGGGTGCCCTGCGCATCCACTCAGCACACCGCTACGCGGAAGCTAAAGCAACAGCACTTTCAACTCAGCACTCTTTCCCCCCGCTCGGAACTCGGAACTCAGAACTTACTCAGCACTCAGTAAGATGAGTTGTTGTGCGATTAGCTTGCGGATATCGCTAAACTCTAAAGGAGCGATCGCCAGAATATCTTGGATATTTTTTTGACCGTCGCAGGCTTGGAGGAAGGCGAACTCAGACTCTGAGAGGTTAATCAGTTGGTAGTCGTAGTTAAATAAACAGCGACTTGGCCAACCGTCGATACAGGGATTGATTTCTGGGATAGCGCTGAGTAGGGTTTCGTCGGAAGACCAGTCCGCTTTGGGGAGGGGGGGACGGGTGAGGAAGAATTCGTAATGGGTAACGTTTTCCGGGTCGAGGAGTTCGATGAGGCGATACAATTGGCGATCGCTTAAATGTTTCGCCCGTTCTACCAAATCGGGATTTTTGCCCAAAAGGCGCTCAATTTGCCAGTGACGCGGGTTGGACAAGCCCACAAATTCTAAGCCAGAGGCATCAATTAACTCAAATAGGGTGTCAATGTTGTAGTCAATTTCCTGGGGATGCACGTACATATCTGCAAAACAAGCATCCCGCTGATTTTCCATTGACCAGCGCTCTTGCTCTCGCTTGACAAGACGATTGTTTTCTGGTAAGGAAGAGAAAATTTGCCGTCCCACTTGCACGCCATCGCGGTAATCGCCCGGTTGTTGTAAAAGCGCGATCGCCTTCTGCATGAGTTGAATTTCCCAGCGTCCCAACTCCGCATATACAAAAATATGCATCAACCCACCTGGGGCTAGCTTTGGCGCTAAAGATTGAATCCCGCGAATGGGGTCAGGCAAATGATGCAGCACGCCCACGCAATTAATTAAATCAAACTCACCCGGAATTTGTCCCACATCGTACAAGCTGAGGTGATGAAATTCTACCCGGTTTGCGCCCGAACGCTGACAGCGCTCTCTGGCTACCTCCAGCGCCCCCGCACTCAAGTCAATTCCCACCACAGACGCTTGGGGGTTGAGGTGAACCAAATATTCCGTTCCCACTCCCGTACCGCACCCCGCATCCAGAATCCGAACATCTTGACGCTTCGGCTTGCGACCAGTGCAAAAATTATAGGCGGCTAGCCAATTCCAGCGCCAGTTGTAGCCCGGAGGCGGTTCATCAAGTAACGGTTCTGGCGGAAACGGATAAGTATCGTAGAGTTGGGCAACAGCTTGGCTAATCGCTTGAGCGTCTGACATGGGGAAAAATAAGACGTAAAGTAAGGGAACTTCGCATAGTTTAACGATTTTCCACTGTACACCGATCCCATGCCAGAGCGGGGATCGCCCTCGTCAGCGAGTGCTGAGAAAGTAACAAAACTTATCTTTTTTCTCAGAGAAGGGGCTGCGATCGCCTATGATTGACTTCGTTACGCTTTTTAATAAACAAAGGGACTCAACCCAGACTAATCTAAATACTGAGCTGGTTAGCCCTAGGCAAGCATTGCGCGACTTTTTTTAACCCAGTGGGAGTTCAACAAAAGTCCAAACGCCAATGGCTGCCAAGTGGTCATAATAAGTCAATCGATTTAAGATTGCCGATTGGAAATTTGGGATTGGGGTTACTGGATCGGAGGCCCAAAAGCCCTGAATAGCAACCAGCGAGCCAATCATCCTTTCATCCCAAGTCCTTTCATCCCAAATCTGAGAACTCAGGTTTAAAGCAAGTAAAGCATTCTGAAGGGAGCCAAGAATTAGCGCATGAGTATCAAGGCAAGTGGTGGAAGCTCAGTTGCACGCCCGCAACTCTATCAAACCTTACCAGTCTCAACCATTGCTCAAGCCGAGCAACAAGACCGCTTTCCAGGGCGCGGTGAGTTAAACGAACTGTCTAACTACTTCAGTTCCGGGTTAAAGCGCTTAGAAATTGCTGAAATTATCACCAAAAACTCAGAACTGATCGTCTCGCGTGCGGCCAACCGGATCTTCACGGGGGGTTCTCCCATGTCGTATCTGGAAAAGCCCAAAGAGCAGGTGATGGTAACAGCCGCCGCTGGAGCAGGCGGCGACGACATGAGAAAAGCCGTTTCTTTGGGAACCGCCACCTACGTTGAAAGTAGCGGCGGATTTCTCGAAGGACTGCGGAACCTGTTTAGCGCAGGCAGCGGAGGTCCGATTCCTACCGGATTCCGTCCGATCAACGTGTCTCGCTACGGCCCGTCAAATATGCAAAAATCGCTGCGGGACATGAGCTGGTTTTTACGCTATGTCACCTATGCGATTGTTGCTGGCGACCCTAACATCATCGTCGTCAACACGCGCGGTCTTAGAGAAATCATTGAAAACGCTTGTTCCTCGCAAGCAACCATCGTTGCCCTTCAAGAAATGAAAGTGGCAGCAGCCGGTTACTTCAGGCAAGATAACGATGCGACTACCATCGTCAATCAATACTTCGACATTTTAATCACCGAATTTAAAGCGCCGGGACCCTCAGACAAATTACGGCAGCGTCCCTCTGGGGATCAGCAAGGCTTGCAGTTGCCCCAAAGCTACTTCAACGCCGCAGAACGTCGCCCCAAATATGCGATGAAGCCCGGTTTGTCTGCTTTTGAAAAACAAGAAGTTGTCAAAGCGGCCTATCGCCAAGTTTTTGAACGCGACATTACCCGCGCCTACTCCCAATCGATTTCTTACCTGGAATCTCAGGTGAAAAACGGCGATATCTCCATGAAAGAGTTTATTCGCCGCTTAGGGAAATCGCCCTTATATCGCAAACAATTCTACGAACCCTTCATCAACAGCCGGGCCTTAGAACTCGCCTTCCGTCACATCCTCGGACGCGGCCCGTCTTCGCGAGAAGAAGTTCAACAATACTTCAGCATCATCTCCAAAGGCGGTCTATCTGCCCTGATCGATGCCCTGGTCGATTCCTCAGAATACAGCGATTACTTCGGCGAAGAAACCGTTCCCTACCTGCGGGGATTGGGTCAAGAAGCGCAAGAATGCCGCAACTGGGGCCCCCAACAAGACCTGTTTAACTACAGCGCGCCCTTCCGGAAAATTCCGCAGTTTATTACAACCTTTGCGCGTTACAACCGTCCTTTACCGGATCAACACCCCTACGGTTCTGGCAACGACCCGCTGGAAATTCAATTTGGGGCAATCTTCCCCAAAGAAACCCGCAACCCCAGCGCCAGCCCTGCACCGTTTGGTAAAGATACCCGCCGGATTCTGATCCGTCGCGGCCCTGGTATTGACAACCAACTCAGCAACCCGGCGGCTCGTCCGGTTGCGCCCGGTAGCTTAGGGCCCAAAGTGTTTAAGCTCGACCAAGTGCCTAGCACGGTTGGCAAAACCAAAGGGGCAAGCGTCAAATTCAGCGAAAGCTCGACCCAAGCGGTGATTCGCGCTTGCTACTTGCAAGTGTTTGGTCGCGATGTTTACGAAGGTCAGCGGATTAAGGTTGCCGAAATTAAACTGGAAAACGGCGAAATCACCATTCGCGAGTTTGTCCGAATGTTGGCGAAGTCTGACCTGTTCCGCAAGATGTACTGGTCTTCGCTGTACATTACCAAGGCGGTTGAATATATTCATCGCCGCTTGTTGGGTCGTCCAACCTACGGTCGGGGAGAAATTAACAAATACTTCGATACTTGCGCCAAGAAGGGTTTCTACGCCCTCGTGGATGCGATTATTGATAGTCCTGAGTATAACGAGGCGTTTGGCGAAGATACCGTTCCTTACGAGCGCTATTTGACTCCGGCGGGCGTGTCGTTACGCACGCGCGTGGGTAGCCTGCGCCCGGATGCTGGGGTGCCGCCGCAGAAGGAAGAAACGCCGCGCTTTGTGGAGTTGGGTCAAGTTACCGAGATCCGGACTGAGCCAGATATTGAATTCCGCATCAGTCAAGGGGTAAGCGCTAAACGCGATCAGCGTAAGGTGTTTAAGCTGCGCGACTTGAACAACAAGCTAGAGGTAGAAACCCTGATTCGGGCGGCCTACCGTCAGGTGTTTGAGCGCGATGTTGAACCCTACGTAGTCAAGAATGAGTTCACGGTGCTAGAAAGTAAGCTCCGCAATGGGGAAATTAACCTCAAGGAGTTTATTGAAGGGTTGGGCGGTTCCGAGCTTTATATCCGCGAGTTCTATACGCCGTATCCGAATACGAAGGTGATTGAACTGGGGACGAAGCATTTCCTCGGTCGCGCGCCTTTAGATCAGAAGGAAATTCAAAAGTACAACCAAATTCTGGCAGCTAGCGGAATTCGGGCTTTTGTAGGGGCGATGGTTAATAGTGCGGAGTATGCTCAAGCGTTTGGCGAGGATACGGTACCGTACTACCGCTACAATACTTTCCCGGCGGCGAACTTCCCGAATAGTGAAAAACTCTACAACCGCTTGACGAAGCAAAATCGCGAGTTGGTGGTGCCGAGTTTTGAGCCGGTGAAGTCTCGTCTGGATAGCTCGAAGCTGCCGATGACGGGTAAGGCGATCGCAGATTTGGCCGCTCAAAGCCGTCAGATGGACCCCAGCCAACCGAAGTTTATCGAACTCGGTCGTTCGTTTAATGATGGTCGCGGTCAGTCTGTGGAGGTGGGTGTGGGTACAACCCGTCGCAAACCTGCCCGGATCTATCGGATGACCAATGGGGCGAACCAAGCGGAAACGGCTCAGACGATCAATGCCATTTACTGTCAGGTGATGGATGTCTTTAGCGGTCAAGTGCCGGGAGAATTCCGTCGTTCCGATTTGGAAAGTAAGCTCCGCAATGGCGAAATCTCGGTTCGGGAGTTCGTTCGCGAGTTGGCGAGCAGCGAGATTTATCGCAAGCGCTTCTATACGCCGTATCCCAACACGAAGGTGATTGAATTCTTGTTCAGACACCTGTTGGGACGCGCTCCGGCAACGCAAGCGGAAATTCGTCAGTACAACAAGCTGTTGGCAGATGGCGGTCTGAAGGCTGCTGTGGTGGCAATGGTGGAAAGTGCTGAGTATGCTCGCTTCTTTGGTGAAGATGTGGTGCCTTACAAGCGCTTCCCGGCTTTACCCGCCGGAAATTACCTCGGAAGCGCGATCGCCGATACGGATTTGGTCAAACAATCTTGGTCGGATCTGTCGCCTTCTACAATGGGCGGACGGTTTAGCCGCTAAGGTCTAACACGCTCTCTAGCTAGAGGGCTTGAAGAACCCCTGATTCGCTTTGCGGATTGGGGGTTTTTTTAAGGGGTTCTTAACGGTAAGCTGACGCTGAAGGTGGTTCCCACTCCCACTTCGCTGCTAAAGGCGATCGCGCCTCCTTGTAACTCGATCGCTTTTTGGACGATGGAGAGTCCTAAACCCGTGCCGGGAATGGTGCCGACGTTACCCGCCCGGTAGAAGACCTCAAAAAGGCGATCGCCATCTTCTAGGGGAATGCCAATACCGCAGTCTTGAATATGGAACAGCGCGCGATCGCCCTGTCTTTCTAGCTCTAAAATGACTTCGCTATGCGGCGGCGAATACTTCAAAGCATTTGAAAGTAAATTACCGAGAATTTGTCTTAAAAGCTTGGCATCCCAGTAGCCGATCGTGAGTTGATTTTTCTCAACCAGGACAATTTTTTTAGTATCTGCGCCCAGACTCATTTCATCTATCAAATTTTGGCAAAAAGGGACAACTTCAAGAATCGAAGGATTGCACTGTAACTTGCCGGCTTCTGCCTGACTAAAAATCATAATATCTTCTAGCAAATTCACCATATGATCGATAGCTTTTCGCATTTTGAAAAACAACTTACCCGTTGTTTCATTTTGTAATTGAGTGTAGCGCTCTAGTAACTGAATCGAAATATAAATCACATTCATCGGCGTGCGGAATTCATGGGACACCGTTCGGAGAATGCGGGTTTTTAAATGATTGACTTCCTCGGCTTCCTGTAGCTTTCGAGCCGTTGCTTCAGCTTGTTTGCGGTGTGTAATATCTCGAATTAACCAGCGCCATCCGATGAGTTTGAGATCTGCATCAAAAATATTAGAGACAGAAATGGCTGCTGAAAATGCCTGCTGATTTCGAGGTTTAATTAATATTTCCCAATCTTGTAAAACAACCTGGTGATTGCTGGCGTCAGCTTCTAAAGATGAAGTTTTCAATTTAACCAGTTTGAGATAAAAATCATGATGGCTTTCTAAGTCAATAAAGACACTCAGAGGCTTGCCGCATAAATTTTTTCTTCGGACATTCAATAACCTCTCTGCTGCATAATTTGCTTCGACAATCTTACCTTGAATTGTTGTAACCAAATAAGTATCTGGAGCAAAATAAAAAA
>JAAHGE010000288.1 GCA_010672635.1 Desertifilum sp. SIO1I2
TACAATAGGGGGTTACACCCCTATTGTATTTTTTTAGCAAAGTTGTAAAACCCTTAAATGTAGTTTTATTGAATTTCTTTTTCAGTAGAAATACGCTCAACAATCACAGATTTTGTTCAAATCTAAAACATCCTGACAAAACCTTCAACCATTTTCAGTGAAAGTGCGGAATTAGAGAACCGTAGAAGCGTGGTTTTTATTAAAATAAATTCAACTTCAAGCTCAAAAATCAGTGAAATTGCGGATAAAAATAGGGTTGGATCTCCAAGAAATCCAACCCCAGTTCAAAGTCGAAGAACGTTGGCAATTTTCAGTCCCAGCAGACAGTCAGCCTCTTAGCCGTTCAGCTTTTGGGCTAATATCTGGTTCGTTAATTTTGGGTCAGCGCGTCCGCTAGTTTTCTTCATCACCTGTCCGACAAAGAAACCCAGGAGTTTCGTTTTGCCACCGCGATACTGTTCCAACTCTTTGGGATGGGCTGCAATCACCTCATCAATAGCTGCTTCTAGCGCCCCAGTATCCGAAATTTGGGTTAATCCTTTGCTTTCAATCAATTCCTTGGCAGAACCGCCTTTTTCCAGCAACTCCGGCAGGATCTCCTTAGCAATTTTACTGCTAATCGTATTAGCTTCAATCAATTGCACCAATTCTGCCAAAATCAAAGGCTTCAGGGCAACTTGAGCAATGGTCAGTTTTTGAGCGTTCAAATACCCTGCAATATCGCCCATAACCCAGTTGGCGACTAACTTCGGGTTAGCCTTCGCAGCGATCGCCGCTTCAAAGTATTCTGCAACAAAACGGTCATCGGTCAGTACCCGTGCATCGTAAGGCGATAGACCTAACTCGCTTTCATAGCGGTGGCGCTTTTGGGCGGGGAGTTCCGGTAACTCCGACTGCCATTGTTGCAACTGTTCTACAGAAACTTCAATAGGGGGTAAGTCCGGTTCGGGGAAATAGCGATAGTCGCTAGAACCCTCCTTACTCCGCATACTAATCGTGCGTTGCGCCCCTTCTTCCCACAGACGAGTTTCTTGAATAATTCTTTCACCAGCTTCGAGGGCTGCGGTTTGGCGTTCAATTTCGTACTCAATGGCGCGTTGAATGGCGTTAAAGGAGTTCATGTTTTTAATTTCCACCTTCGTGCCAAACTCCTTTTGTCCCACAGGACGAACCGAAATATTGACATCGCAACGCAGAGAACCCTCTTGCATATTGCCATCGCTCACCCCCAGATAGCGGAGGATGCGGCGCAACTCCTGGGCGTATTCTGCCGCCTCTTGACCCGAACGCATATCCGGTTCCGAGACAATTTCAACTAAAGGCACGCCCGCGCGATTGTAGTCTACCAGGGAATAGGTAGAACCCGAAAGGCGATCGCTCCCGCCATGCACCAACTTGCCAGCATCCTCTTCCATGTGCAAGCGTGTAATCCCAATCTTCTTACGAACGGGGTTGCCTGCATCGTCGCTTAACTCCACTTCTAGCCAGCCATGTTCGGCGATGGGTAAGTCAAACTGAGAAATTTGGTAATTTTTGGGTAAGTCAGGATAGAAATACTGCTTGCGGTCAAATTTACTGTATTTGGCAATTTCGCAGTTGAGGGCCAAACCCGCTTTAACTGCGTATTCCAGCACTTTTTGGTTGAGTACGGGCAACACTCCCGGCATCCCCATACAAATTGGGTCAATATTTGTATTGGGCGTTGCGCCAAATTCCGTGGAAGAACTGGAGAAGATTTTAGTTTGGGTACTCAGTTGACAGTGAGTTTCCAGACCAATCACTGCTTCGTACTGAGTTTTGATAGGTGTAGCCGTGGTCATAGAATATTTTAATGCTTTGCCACAATAGGCTTCTATTTTAACGGCTACCGATTGCGCCTTTGCGGTTTACAGCAAGCAAATGACTCGAACTCCTAAGTTTTAGGTATTCTAGGGCAAAACGTTCTGAACGGCCTTAATACTGGCTGCCCGATTTGCGGTGATGCACTGCCGTCATCCCCGTACACTGTATTACCTTACCCTCGTCAACAGCAGCATAGATCAACCAATGGTCGCCGCAATCCATCCGGTTCTTAACTGTGCATTCTAGATAGGCGAGGGCATCATTGATAATCGGACAACCGTTTTCAGCTTCCTGCGTATCTAAACCCGCAAGGCGGTCTTCCCCTGGAGCAAAGGGCTTGAGGAAGTGCCGCCTCACGTTCATCCCTTCCTTGAGAATATTCAAGACAAACTTATCTCCCGTATGAGTGAGAGACTCCACCGCCCGATCTTTGGCGACAGCAATGGTTAAACCAGGGGGATTAAAACTTGCTTGTGTAATCCAAGACGCAAGCATGGCATTGGTGACTCCGTTGCGCTTGGCAGCTAACACGCACAAGGAACCAACAACTCGCCCCACGGCTTGGGCGGTACGGTCAATTTGGGCGTTACTGACGGCTTGCGAGGGAGTGCGGAATTTTTTGGACTTTTTCAACGCTTGAGCAAAGTCTGTTCCCGCTTCTTTGCACATTTGAAGCGTGACCTCATCGGGTTTGAACTTGACCCGAATAGTTTCACAGCCGAGGCGATACCCGGCATCTTGGAGTTTGTTTTCAATCTCATCGACGGCTTCTCCGCTCCAGCCATAGGAACCAAAAACCCCTGCTAGCTTGGTTTTGGCAGTATTGGAGAGGACAATTCCCAAGGCGGTTTGGACTTGGGTTGGCATATGTCCCCCTAGGGTCGGGGAACCGATGACAAAGCCATCGCATTTCTGTACGGCAGCTTCAATTTCTGTCGGGTCGGCGAATTCACAGTTAATCGATTCAACGGCGACCCCTGCCTTGGTCATGCCTTTGGCGATCGCCTGCGCTAGCGTTGCCGTATTGCCGTAAGCGGATGCATAAATTAGCGCTACTGTCAAGTCTTGCTCTTTTTGCTGTTGGCTCCAGGTTCGATAGTCGTGGGTGAGTCGGCTAAGGCTGTAGCGGACAATGGGACCGTGACCGGGAGCATAAATTTTAGGGGAGAAAGCCGCCAATTTATCCAGCGCAACTTCCACTTGTCGGGCTTGAGACGCATGAAGACAATCATAGTAGAAGCGTCGGTCTTCGTCTAAGCGCTTCCAGTTTTCATCAAAGACTTCATCGCCGCAGACATGACAACCCAAGAGTTTATCCGTAAACAGAATGCGAGTTGCGGGGTCGTAGGTGCAAAGTCCATCGGGCCAGCGCGGGGTGGGAACAGAGATAAATTGGAGTTGATGAGCGTTACCTAAGTCTAAGGTGTCTTCTGCCCTTGGTACCCAAATTGTTAACTGTTCCTGGTACTCTCTTAAAGCACTCTGCAAAGCGATCGCACCCGGTTTAGAGCAAATAAACGTCACCTGTGGCGTTAATTCTAGCAAGGCTTTGAGCGTCACCATCCGGTTTGGGTTGACGTGACCCAAAATTATGTAATCTAACTGCTGCAACTCTACAGATTCCTGCAATTGATGTAGGAAAATCTCGGTAAACGATTCGCCTGGGGGGTCAATCAGCGCGGTTTTATCGGCTTGAATCAGATAAGAGTTGGCAGTAGTGCCGCGTTGCAGGGAGTATTCGACTTCAAATTTGAGCCTCTCCCAAGTGCGCGATCGCAAAACGGTAGTATCGGCAGCCGGGATCGAGGCGACTTGAACATCGCGAGGTTTAATATCCAGCATGGCTTTAATTCTCTAGTTAATCGCTTGTAACGGGTTAAATGATGGAGTTCGAGTCCATCCTCAATCTTGATGTACTAAACCGTTCGTTCCGTTTACCACAGTAGAAGCAACGGGTTGAGAATTGACATGAGTTGCCGTTTCAATTGGGTAAGATGAGTTATCGGTTGTCAGGAGTTGATTTCTGATCGATAAGCGCTTTTCAGGGTCAACCCCATCAAAGGTAGGTGGCAGCCATACTCGAACAACTAACAGTGCAGCCATAACGATCAAAAAGGCACAGGCTGCTAAAATTTGAACCCAAGAAGTTTCTAGAACTCCCCGCACGATCACTTCTCGCAAAACGGAAACAATAGAGACTTCCACCGCTACCCCAATCGAGACTCGTTGCTCTTGTAAGTAAATAATCAGCAGTCGGAATAACTCGACTAAAATCAGCAAGAACAGAATATCTGAGGTAACACCTGGAAAATCAAGCGGAGGCAGTAGCTCAAAAAACATCTCTCGTAGCTGGATTGCCATGAGCGCAAATAGCGCCATACACAGGGAAATTACAAATAAGTCTTGGACGGTTTCCAGAATGCGGACGATGCGATTCTGCTTCAACAATTCGTAGCCGTTGCTTGGCGGGTTCGTTAAAGATTTCTGCATTGGGGATTCCTCAAATATGAGTTAATAGTGATTCCCGACTTTACGATGGTGTACCGCCGTCAGAGCATCGGGTTTGGAGACGCGACCCACCGAAACAGTGGCGTAGATCGTCCAGTGGTCGCCACAATCCATGCGGCTTTTGACTTCGCACTCCATATAGGCAAGGGCATCTGCCAGAATGGGAGAGCCATCGGTTGCTGGGTAAGTCTTCACGCCTGCGAAGCGATCGCTACCGGGGGGGAAGCGCTTGAGGAAGTGTTTCATGAGTCCCTGGTAATTGCCTTCTTCGAGGACATTGAGGACGAAGCGATCGCCGACGTGCAACAAGGACTCAATAGCGCGGTCTTTCGCTACGGCAACGCTGATCCCCAAGGGTTTGAAACTAGCTTGCGCCACCCAAGAGGCAAACATGGCACTGCTGATATTGCCTTTTTTGGTCGTGAGAATGTACAGTCCGCTACTGAGCCTTCCCAAGGCTTTTTCCAGGTCGGAATCTAAGGCTTTAATTTGCTTGATGGTGCGATCGCGAGTCAACCACTGCCCTAAGTCCGTTCCGGCTTCTTTGCACAAATGATAGGTTTCTTCGTGGGGTGTCTCCTTGACCAAAATCGGAGGAAAAGCAGGGTTCAGGCCCAAATCTCGGAATTTGTTGACCAACAGATAAGCAGATTCGCTATCCTCAGCACCCGACTCAAATACACCAAATGATTGCTTGGTATTGGTCGCCGCTAAGATGGTGCCAATTGCTGTTTGGGCTGTCGTTGCGGCTTCTCCTGTAGTCGGTGGGGTCGCAATAACTAATCCAGACGCAATACTCACCAGTTCTCTGACATCTTGAGGGTCAGCCGATCGCAAATCCATCATTTCTACCGCTACACCTGTCTTGGTGATGCCGTTCGCGATCGCCTTTCTCAAGCGATCGCTAAATCCGTAATCGGACAGGTAAAATACTGCAACGGTTGTTTCTACCTTGGCTTGCTCCTGGCTCCACTGACGGTAGCGCTCCACCAGTTCGGTTACATGGTGATGGAGTAGGGGGCCGTGTCCAGTGGCAATGGTTTCAATTGCTGGCAACTCTTTCATCCGCTTCAGTGCAGATAGCACCGAGCGAGCATTGGGCCCCATCAAGCAGTCGTAGTAATATTTGTAATCCTCTGCAATGAGTTCTAAATCTTCATCAAAGGTGTGGTCATCGCAATAATGCATTCCAAAGGCATCGCAGGTGTAGAGAGTCTGCGTTTTGGTATCAAAGGTGAAGAGGGTATCGGGCCAATGCAGATTGGGCGCGATGACGAACTCTAGAGTGTGTCCGTTACCCAACTCTAAGCGATCGCCATTTTTCACGATCCGCGACTGAAAGGGTTGATGCAACCAATCTTCAAGGAACTGGATAGCGATTTTTGAACCGATAACGGTGATGTGGGGAGCGAGGGTCAGGATATCTTTGATCAAGCCACTGTGATCGGGTTCGGTATGGCTGACAATTAGATAATCCAGTTGAGTGGGGTCAATTAGTCCCGTCACCGTGTCGAGATACAGTTGGCGAAACTTCTCGTGAGAGGTGTCTACTAAAGCGGTTTGTTCGCCTTGAATTAAGAATGAGTTGTAGGTGGTGCCATTTTGCAGGTCGAATTCAATGTCGAAGCGATCGCGATCCCAGTCCAAAGAGCGAATTGCCGTTGTCCCAGGTGCAATTTCAACAGTCTGCATGGTCAGTCGGCGTTGAACTTTTTCCGCAGCAGCTACCATCGGTCGCCTCCTTCTGCTCGTAATTTATAATTATTAAGTTTACATATTGATTGTTGGTTTTTGATTACGAATATCTTATAAGTAGATTCAGGATTTTATAGGGGTGGGAGACGTTAGAACTTAGGACAAGCTGAACGGCTAAACAGAATTAACCGGAGTGGTTTTTGACTCAGCACGCTGGTTCGCGGAAGAACCGCGCAAAAGCATTAGCCCCCTTCTCCCCCTATTGCAAGATTTGGGGAAGAAAGGGGGCTTTCAACTACGATTTGCTTTATCAGGCGATGGGTTTGGGGGTCTTGAAGGCGGGA
>JAAHGE010000289.1 GCA_010672635.1 Desertifilum sp. SIO1I2
TCATTAGGACAATTAAAGGATACCGAGGAGAATATCCTTTAATTGTCCTAATGCAGTATGGTGTCATTGCCGTCAGCTTGCTGTTAATGGCATTGCGACCAAAAACGGTTGCACGAGCCATTTTTCGCGATCCGTTTATCTGGGCGTTGGTGCTAACTGCGATCGTATCCTTTGCCTGGTCAGATTTTCCTTCTTTGTCGCTAAAACGAGGAATCTCAACGCTACAAACTGCCATGTTTGGGTTGTATCTAGCCTCGCGCTATTCCCTCAAAGAGCAGCTTCAGCTTGTAGCTTGGGCAATGGGAATTATTTCGATCTTCACCGTGCTGTTTACTGGGGCATTTCCAGGTTCGGGAATTGAGCAAGGCATTCATGCGGGGGCGTGGCGAGGACCGTTGGTTCACAAAAATATGTTAGCCCGCCTGATGGCAATGGGCACAATTCCGACCTTACTGGTTGCCCTAGATGCACCTGCCAAGCATCGCCGACTGTTATGGCTGGTGTTTTGGATTACGCTAGCTTTAGCGGTTCTCACAACCTCCAAAACAGGGTTGCTGATCGCGTTCGCCCTTGTTGCCTTAACCCCCCTATTTAAGGCGCTGCGCTGGACCGATGGGGTGATGATTCCGTTTGCGATTTTCCTCGTGTTTATCACCACCAGCGGCGTCACCTGGTTAGCAGAAAACTGGGAAGAATTCTTGTTTGGTTTAGGCAAAGACCCCACCCTGAGCGGTCGAACTTACCTTTGGGAAGCGTCCATCGATAAAATTAGTCAGCGACCTTGGCTGGGATACGGCTATCAAGCTTTTTGGCAAGTTTCTGGGGCCGCAGAATATGTTTGGACTGCCGTTAGATATCGTCCGGCTCACTCACACAATGGTTTTGTGAACTTAGCTCTAGATTTAGGGCTGGTGGGTGCCTTTTTCTTTGTGATGAGTTTGGTAACAATTTATATTCGGGGTATAAGCTGGTTGCGGATTACCAAATCTTCAGCCGCCCTGTGGCCGTTGCTGTATGCTTCATTTTTGTTGCTCTACAACCAAACTGAGAGTACCATCATTGAGCATAATAATTTGTTTTGGTTATTGCATATCTCGGTCACGCTGTCGATCGGCTATGTTCGCCGACTGACGCCCCAAGAGAAAGCCGACCGAGAATATTGGGCAAACTTTAAACAACAAACTGCGATCGCGCCTTCAGGAGACTTATGAGTCAGCCATTGGTTAGTATTGCCATTAATAACTATAACTACGGGCAATTTTTAAGCGATGCGATTGAAAGTGCCCTGCAACAAAGCTACGTCAATTGCGAGGTGATTGTTGTCGATGACGGTTCTACGGACAACTCCCGCGAAATTATGGCTAGCTATGGCGATCGCATTATTCCTGTCTTGAAACACAATGGCGGACAAGCTAGCGCGTTCAATGCCGGATTTGCCGCGAGTCGGGGAGAGATTGTCTGTTTTTTAGACGCCGACGATCTATTTTTACCCGACAAGGTGACAGCAGTCGTGCAAGCCTTTGGCGATCGCCCGGAGTTGGGTTGGTGTTTTCATCCCCTCAAACCCGTTGACATTGAGGCTCAACCGATCGACGAAGCCACCCTCTACGACGGTTCGTTACGCCAATACGATATGCGCCAACAGCTTAGACAAGGCAAACTGACCGATCGCTTTCCTCCCCCTTCCACTTCGGGTTTATGTTTCCGGCGATCGCTAATTCAACAAATCCTACCCATGCCGGAAGCCAAACGCATCGGTCTTAATGATGGCTACTTAGAATTCACCGCCATTGGTTTGAGTCCGGGTTTATTTATCCATCAAGAATTAGGTCTTTATCGCTTACATGGTGCCAACGCCTATGCCAAAACAGCCGACAAGCAACGACGAAAAGCACGAATTATCATCCTGACAGGCTATTGGATGCGGGTTAAATTTCCTCAGTTTGCTCGCTACGCCAATAACTTAATCGGAGCAGGTTTAGGAATTTATTGGCGGGCGGGCGGTGTTGAAGCCGAGTCTCAGGAATTTCTCAAAAAACACCTTGCAGCTACTCCGTTAATCGCAAAACTCGCAATTTATCTGCGGGCTGTTTACGTCTATTTAAAAAATCCTCAAGATTAAGCACTGCCTCAAATGATTAGGACAGTACCCATTACACGCAGCAATCAACCTTATTGGTTTTTAGCCCCTTTAGGAACCTAAGCGCACTTTTATGAACCCTGAACAACCGAAGACGAGAATTGCTCTATTTATGTCCGCCTTGGATGGCGGTGGAGCAGAACGGATTATGCTGTATCTAGCGCGGGGATTTGTTGAAGCGGGATTAGAGGTGGATTTGGTTTTGGCTAAGGCAGAAGGCCCTTTAATGTCGCAGATTCCGCCTGGGGTGCGCGTCATTAATCTCAAGAGCAAGCGTTTAATCTTGAGCCTGCCAATCTTAGCCAGTTACGTGCGGAAACAGAAACCTGTTGCCCTGCTTTCTGCCTTAGAAGATGCGAATTTGGTGGCCATTTGGACGCGGCGCTTGATGAGGTTGCCCGTGCGAGTGGTGGTGACAGTTCACAATACGCTGTCGCGAGAAGCGCAAAATGCGACGAAATTGAAACGCCGGATCGCGCCTTACTTGGTGAAGCTTTTTTATCCTTGGGCGGATGCTGTCATTACGGTATCCCAAGGGGCGGCTGAGGATTTAGCCCGTTTGGGGATGGCTTCGGGTTTGGTGAAGGTCATCTACAATCCAGTGGTGATGCCGGAATTTTACGAACGGGTGAAAGAACCCATCGATCATTATTGGTTTGAGCCGGATCGCCCTCCTGTGATTCTAGGGGTGGGGCGTTTGGAACGGCAAAAAGATTTTCCGACTTTAATTCAGGCTTTTGCTGAGTTACGCCAACACCGCCCGATTCGTTTAATGATTTTAGGGGAAGGGCAAGATCGCCCGATGTTGGAACGGTTAATCCAAGATTTGGGGTTAGGGCAAGAAGTGTTGTTACCGGGCTTTGTCTCTAACCCCTATGCTTACATGGCGAAATCTTCGGTGTTTGTGTTGTCTTCGTTGTTTGAAGGGTTGCCTACGGCGTTAATTGAGGCAATGGCGGCGGGGATTTCGGTGGTGTCTACGGATTGCGAAAGCGGCCCTCGCGAGATTCTGATTGAAGGACAGTATGGGCCGCTCGTTCCCATTGGGGATGTGACGGCAATGGCGGAGGCGATCGCTAAAACGCTAGATTCTCCAGTTAACCCCACGAGTTTGAAGCAAAGGGCGTTAGATTTTTCCCTGGAGAAGGCGATCGCGCAGTACAGACAGGTGTTAGGCGTCTAAGTAGAAATACGGAAATTATCTAACGAATATTACCGCAGCCCTCCGCGCGATCGCCCGGAGAGCGCGATCTGGCGCAGTTTTTAGGTCATATTAAGAAAAGTTTGTGCTTTCTTTATCGATTGATTAATTTGTTCACTTGTTTAAAGATTACTTTTGCTTGACTCATCAAGTTAAATTGATTTAATTGTAATTTGGAACGGATTGCAACACTTCTTCCTTGTTCGTGCCCAGGAGATCGAGAGATTATGGTTTTTTCTACTCGAACGCAATGGTTAGGGGCGATCGCCTTCTTAATTTCAGCCTGCGTCCCCGCGCCCGAAGTTTCCACCCAAGCCATCACCAGCACTAACCTACCCGCCGTTTCTACGCCGGAAATTGAAATTGATGGTTCCAGTACCGTTTTCCCCGTTACCCAAGCCGTCGCCGAAGCCTTTCAACAAACGGAAAAAGGCAGTAATGCCCAGCTTGACTTGCGCTTTTCCGGGACTGGCGGCGGGTTTAAAAAATTCTGCGCTGGGGAAACCGACATTAACAACGCCTCTCGCCCAATTTCCGAAGCCGAGATCCTAGCCTGTCGAGAAGCGGGGGTGCGTTTTGTGGAGTTACCCATCGCTTTTGATGCGCTAACCCTGGTGGTGAACCCGCAAAACAACTGGGCGCAAGATATCACTGTAGACGAACTCAAAACCCTTTGGCAGCCTGCGGCCCAAGGTCAAATCAAAACTTGGCAGCAAATTCGCCCCTCTTATCCCAACCGACCGATTAACCTGTATGGGGCGGGTTTAGATTCGGGTACCTATGACTATTTTGCTGAGGTGGTAGTGGGTTCGGGTCAGCAAACTCGCAAAGACTTTACCGCTAGCGAGGATGATAATTTACTGGTAAGTGGGGTAGCGAACGATCCGAATGCAATCGGATTTTTTGGCTATTCTTATTACGAGCAAAATCAAGACAAACTGAAGGCTTTAGCGATTAATAACGTATCGCCCCAGCGAGAAACGGTGGAAAATGCCGAGTATCAACCGTTTGCGCGACCTTTGTTTATCTATGTCAATTATTTATCGGCCCAAAATAACCCAGTAGTTAAGGAGTTTGTTAACTTCTACTTAAAAAATGGTTCTCAGATTTCCGAACAGGTGGGCTATATTCCCCTACCAGAGGAAGCTTACAACATTGGGTTGGTGCATTTCTTTAATGGGGAGGTGGGAACCGCTTTTGAAGGTAAACCTCAACCGAATTTAACCATCGGCGAACTACTTCGCAAGGAACAAGCCTTTTAATTCGGTTCTAAGATCGCTTTAACAAGAAACTCAGGGTTAGGGCTTTGGTCATGATCCAGGCGAGGCGACGGGTTGGCGGATAAATAAAACACATCACATAATCGGTAAACCCGTAGGAAATGACGGTGGCGATCGCCGCCCCAACTTCTCGATACTGGGGAATTAGCCAGAAGTTTAGCACCACGTTCATCACTGCCCCTAGGGAGGTGGCGACAAGGGCGAACAGGGTTTGACCTTCGGTGACGATCCACACGCCCTTAGACCAACCAAAGAAGGTAAATAAGGCCGCCCAGATGTGAATAGAAAGGACTTCTCCGGCGCGGGCGTATTCTTGGCCAAAGACGAGAACGACTAGGGGGGTGGAAAGGAAGGTCATGGGAATGGCGATCGCATAGGCAATTCCCGCCATCAGGTTAAAGAGTTTTTGCAGTTTGCCATAATAGACGCTTTCCCCGTGGTTCTTGGCTTCGACGATGCTGGGGGTAACGGAATTGACAATGGCGATCGCAATGAAATACCACACTTCCGATAAGCGGGTAGCTGAAGAGTAGATCCCCACAGACTCATCGGTGGCGAGTTGTCCTAACATTACTTGGTCCACCCGCAGATAGACCATAATCGCAAGATTTGACAGAATTAACGGCCAACTATCTTTAAGCAAACCTCGCGCCCGTTCCCAGTTCACTTGCCAGGTTCGCAGGTTTTCGCCGCTAACGCTGTAGGCGACGGTTAAGCCAATTCCCCCTAACGCGCTTTCAGCTAGCGCCGCCCACGCGAACGCCACCAGGGGGGCTTGCAGAGAAATTAACAGAATGCGAACCGCCGTGATGATGATAAAGGCGATATTTTTCGCCCAGACGGTATATTTAGATTGCACCTGGGTTTGAAACCAGAAGTCAATGGTATTTAAAGATTCAAAGACTAAACTACCGGAGATAATGGCGACTAACAGGCGAGTTAGAGGATCGTCTGGACGCAAAAGGGCGATCGCGCTGACGGCTAGGATGTAACCTAAAATACCGCTACAGACTTTTAAGGCTTGCGTCGTCCCCAAGGTTTCGGCTTTACAGGCGGGATCGCGGACTATGTTGCGAACCACGATTTGATCGAGTCCTAAAGCCGCTAGAGTGGTAAATAAGGAAACAAAGGCGATTGTATAATTCAGTAAGCCAAACTGGTCGGGGCCTAAGTAACGGGCTAGCCATGCGGTGATAATCACCCCAGTTCCCATACGAAGAATGCGATCGGCAAATAGCCAGCCAATGTTACCTAAAATCTTACGCAGTCCGGGACTTAGCTTTTCGAGCGTGGCATTATACTTATTCAGCATTGCAGGTATCCGGCGGTTGATCGGGCTTAGAGGAGGTTATCCAAGGAGTCAGGGAAGCCCCTTGCAGTTCAGCACCCTAAAAATCTTTTCGATTCTCACTTTTGAGTTATATTTGAGAAACTTAACGGACGATACACACTGCTAGTCAAAGCTTGACAGGACTTCACAAGTTCAGCCTCGCAATGCTGACAGCCTCCCCAAAAAATTCTCGATTAATACTTTAGCCTAATTGTCAAACAATCACCAACGGTAAAATTATCGATCTCAAGCAGACAAGGGTGAAAGTAAGTGTCTCAAACTGAAGTGTTACTGGTAGCTTCAATTGACTTATGAATCAAAATTCAAAGCCTCAAAAAAATCTGGTGATGGGTTTAGTGAAAACCTATAATTTTGAGAAGATTAAACCTTTTCTTCTCTCGCTTAGAAATACGGGCTATA
>JAAHGE010000029.1 GCA_010672635.1 Desertifilum sp. SIO1I2
TGTTTGCGGGCACCTTAATGACAGGTAGCCAACACAACGATGCCTTCTATACGGATGAGAACGGTAGGCTTCGGACAACTACCAATTATTCGGGTGGCATTCAAGGGGGGATTTCTAATGGGGAACCTATCTCCTTGCGAGTCGCCTTTAAACCAACTGCTACGATCCGAAAAGAACAACAAACCGTGAACCGTCAAGGTGAAGCTACCCTGCTAGCGGCCAAAGGTCGTCATGACCCTTGCGTTTTGCCTAGAGCCGTGCCTATGGTAGAAGCAATGGTCGCTCTGGTGTTATGCGATCACTTATTGCGGCATCAGGGTCAATCCGGAACATTAAAGTTTTGAGTTACCCATGCAAACTAGTCTTTCCTCCGAGTTTGTTATCCAGTTTTGGGGCGTTCGAGGGAGCATTCCTGCCCCAGGCTCAGAAACCGTTCGCTATGGGGGTAATACCTCTTGCGTTGAGTTGCGCGTGGGCGATAAACGCCTGGTTTTTGATGGTGGTACTGGACTCAGAATGTTAGCCAATCATTTGGCTTCACAAATGCCTGTAGAACTCTATATGTTTTTTACCCATTACCATTGGGATCATATTCAAGGCATTCCGTTTTTCTTGCCAATTTTTACCCCTGGAAATTGCTGTCATATTTACGGGACAACCCCCCCAGATGCTGAATCCCTGAAAAAGCACTTTCTCGATCGGGTACTCCATGCCAATTCTCCGGTACCGACACCCCAAATTCAGGCCGATCTTAAGTTTTATGATTTAGAACCGGGAAATGTCATGCAGCTTGATGACATTACGATTGAGACGGGTCATTTGAATCACCCGAATGGCGCAATGGGCTATCGAATTACCTGGCAAGACCATACGGTGGTTTACTGTACGGATACGGAACATTATCCGGATCGCCTGGATGAAGATGTTTTACACCTCTGTCGAGATGCAGATGTTTTGATTTACGACGCGATGTATACCGATGAAGAGTATGGCAATCCTAAGTCCCCAAAAGTGGGTTGGGGTCACTCCACTTGGCAAGAGGGCGTGAAGCTAGCTAAGGCTGCGGGGGTGAAGCGATTGGTGATTTTTCACCACGAACCCAACCACGATGATGATAGCCTCGATCGAATTGCTGAGGAAGTGAAGGCGGCTTTCCCTGCTGGCGTTTTGGCTCGCGAAGGTATGATTTTACCCGCGATCGAACAGGAGGTGGCGATTCAGTGTTAGAAGGTTAGGGTTCAGGGTGCATTGGAGATTGTCGATACGCGATCGCTTGTCGAACTCTGCTGAATGTTTATGTCCCCTACTGTTGTTCTGATTGCTCACGATCGCAAAAAAGATGAGCTGGTTGCTTTGATTCAGCTTCATTTTGCGCTCTTTAGCGATTGCAGACTCCTAACCACTCAAGCCACGGGCACTAGAATTACAGAGACTACAGGCTTAAGCATTTCTTCTACGCTATCGGGTTCGTTAGGTGGAGATTTGCAAGTTGCGGCTCAAATTGCTGGCGGTCAGGTTAATGCGGCGATCTTTTTACTCGATCCGCTTTACGCTCAACCTCACGAGCCAGACATTCAAGCTTTGTTACGCATTTGTAATATTTATAATGTCCCCTTGGCAACGAATTTAGCAACGGCGAGTATGGTTGTCAATTCTTTAGAGACTGAAGCAACTTCTTAAGGCTTAAGTATCTGGAGAATGACCATCTTGCTGGCTAATTCCTAGATTATCTTTACTGATTTTGAGCTGTTGCCATAGGTCTTTGATTTGCTGGTAAGCTGTTTCTGATGAAACTTTGCCATTCGTTTCTAAATTGCAAACAATACTGACGCGTTGAGCAAATTCTTGCAAATTTGCATTAAACATGAGGTTTTCTGGCGTAAAGTCTCCCCGGTAGGTGCTTCGGGGATAAATGAAGTCAGAAGGATCTGTCATAATTGAGGAAGTTGGAGGAAATATACTATCGTTTTATCATAAAAAAATTAGGATTTAAAGGTAAATTTATTGCGTAAAATTATATCAATAAGCACTTTCTTAAAATCAGTCTTCAGAGGGTTTAAAGAGCAGCAATTGAAGAGTAAAGTCTGAGATATTAGTGTTTTGAAATACAGTTTTTGGTAAAAAATACAATTATTTGATGACAATCCAGTTATAGGAGCGATTAAAAGATTAGGTTGTACAGCTCAACAGCAACCTCGCTCCTCAGTTGTGCTATGTGTTAAATTCTGGCGCAACCGAACCCAACTCAGAGTCAACAGGGTGCGGCGCGATCGCCCTTTCCTTCTTTTTACCGATGCTCAGAGGCGATCGCAGCAACTATCATAGAGATAGCGATCGCCTCTGCTAGCTGATGTTTTACCGATCCCATCACCGATCCGATCTCCCTTGCTAGTGCGAGCGTTCGCCACGTAGAACTCGCAAATTCCTGGAGAGATTTGTATCCCAGAAACATTTGCATACAAAAAACCGACAGGTTTCTTGTAGAAGCTGTCGGCTAGCTGTGTGTTCCCTGTTTGATGACTCGGCTAGAGTTGATTCGACTCTAGTATGTCTCCTGCGGGTCAAATCCACCTGCGATCTAGATCAATCATCTAGGTGATGTTTATCACAACGTTTTAGCCACACTCGATTTATTGATAGCCATGAAAATACCGCTTTACTCGATTGTTACTGTATTTGCTTTAGTCATGTCAAGTGGGTGTCTCCCCTCAGAGGACACAACCGCGAGCAATGACCTGCAACCGCGATCGCCCACCACAACCGCCCAGAACATTAATAGACCCGCCACCAAGCCTGCCACCGTCAGCGTTGAAGGAGAACCCACCCCAGTCACGCTGAGACTGTTTGAACAGCAGGGTTATACCTTGACTACCTATTTTCCCGAACGATTTGAACCCGTCACCGTCGCCTCCGGAGAAGGTGAAAACGTCCACTTCTACTTCACCCTACCCGACGGCACCCGCCAAGAAGACGTTTATGTCAGTTTCTTCTTCCCCAAGGAAAACCTCAGCGTTCAACAAATGGAAAACTATCTGCTAGGGAATAACGGCATATTTGCCACCAACCAATGGCAAGTGAGCGATCGCACTACAACCAACCTTCCCACCTGGGCGACTGAACGCATTAGCTTCCGTCACACCTCCGATCCGCGTACCCTCATCGGTAACGTCTACATTGGTCAGATCGATGGTCAAGTTTTTAGCGCCACCGTCCATTATCCCGCCGAATACGCCGAAGGCGTTGCCCCCAGAGCGACTACCATTTTAGATAATGTCCAACTGCGCTAAACTGGATAGCTCAAACTTAAATCCTCTCTAAGCAACCTGCAACTCAGAGAGGATCGAACAGCAATCGATTAACTTAGAGCTACTTAACGGATACAGACTCAACATCGACCGTAGCATTTGTTGCACCGGCAGTGTCAGCTTTTTTCGCATCTTTCTCTGCTTGACGAGCTTGCGTATACTCGATCAGCATCTGAGAAACCTCAGTAATCAAGAGAGTCAGCAGCACTACATCATCAATTTGACCGACAATCGGCAAAAAATCGGGTGAAATATCAAAAGGGCTAAGAATGTAAGCCACGGTTCCCAAAATTACCCACCAGCGATACTTAGAATTGCGGATGGTGTTGCGATACCAGTTATAGACCGATTGAATCGAGTTGTTCATATTTGAAGCCTCCACTTATTTTCAATCTTGACAAACTTCGTCGAGAGTCACGGGTGCGGATCTCCTCCCCTAATTTACCCAGAGAGTTCTACCTTGTCTCTACAATTGTTGAGGACAACTAATAAAGTGTTGGGTAAAGAAGATCGGCAGGAAAGATCATGATGAGTGTTGCAGAACTGTTTGAAAAAGGCGGATTGACGATGGGACCCTTGCTGTTCCTCTCCATTCTCGCCTTAAGTACGATTATTGAGCGGCTGTGGTTTTGGGCAACAATCTTGACGAAGGAAAAAGAGATTATTGAGCAAATTTTAGAAGCTGCTCGCGAAGAATGGAATACCGCAACCGAAATTGCTCGACGGGCTAGCAATCAACCCATTGGACGCTTTCTCTACGCCCCCTTGCGCTTACCAAGTCCCGATCCAGAAGTGTTTCGCCTCGCCTTAGAAGCCTCTGCTGATGACGAACTCGCCTCCATGCGACGCGGCGATAAAGCGCTAGAAGCCGTGATTGCCCTTGCTCCACTACTGGGCTTATTGGGAACCGTTCTAGGGTTAATTAACTCCCTGCGTTCGATCCGCATTGGCGACTTAGGAACCGCCTCCACCGAGGGCGTAACCTTGGGGATTGGCGAAGCGCTGATTAGCACCGCCGCTGGCTTATTAATTGCGATCGTCACCGTTGCTTTTTACCGACTGTTTCAGGGATTTGTCTTTTCGCAAGCCAAACTCTTTCGGCGTGCTGGCAGCGAGTTAGAGTTGCTCTATCGTCAATATTGGCCAGGAGTTCAGGGTTCAGTCAACTCTCGCCGGAAAACCCTAGAACCGCCAGTTCCCGCCATCGAAACTAAAGTAGATGGTTCGGATGCACCTGAGTATTAAATTGACTTTTTCGATCCGCTGGGGTCGATCGTTCAACTTGAATTGAGGGACTCGGATGAAGATTAATTTGGATTCTCCTACAGAGGATGTGCGGATTGAGATTGTGCCGCTGATTGACATCATCTTCTGCATTTTGATCTTTTTTATTTTGGCTGCCGTTGGACTGACTCGACAGCAGGCGATTAGCGTTGATTTGCCTCAAGCTAACACGGGTACTGCTCAAATGCGGGATATGATGCTCGTCAGCATTGATGCAGTAGGACAAACCTATGTGGAAAAAGAGCTAATTTTCTCGCGGGAGGAGTTGCGCCGCCGCGTGTTGGCTTATCGGGCACAGCACCCCTCTGGGTTAATTGTTTTATACGCATCCAGAACGGCGATTTATGAAGATGTGGTGCAAATTTTAGATTTGCTGAGATCGGTTGGAGGCGATCGCGTTGCCTTAGCGACTTTACCCAGTACGGGCGAACCCACCTCTCCTAACCCAGGTGCAACGGTTCCACCGTTCCCTAATATTCCGGGTTTAACCCCGCTTCCCAATAATCCCGTTAATCCCGCAGTACCGGGACAACCCCCCAATAACTCTACTCTCGATCCGGCCGCACCTGGAGTTTTGCTTCCCTCACCGTTCCCGGTTATCCCAACTCCAACTGTCCCTGCTGCACCCGAAGCGCCTGCACCGGAAAATTAGCTTCAACTCCAGCCTCCCCCTTCAAAACGGGCTTTGAGGGGGAGTTTAATTTGAATGGGTCAATCTATTTCCACCAATCTATAGATGGCGAAATTGGGTAAGCCTCTTACACTAAGCGATATATAGAATTCGTAAGGGAATAACTTATGCAACCCATTGATATTTTAATTGCCTGGTTGGTGACTTCTAGTAGCTTGTTGATTATCTCGCAACTGCCTTTGGGCATTGAGTTAGACAGTACGCCAAAAGCCACGATCGCCGCCGGGACTCTGGGAATTCTGAATGTCTTAGTTTTACCGATTTTCAGAGCTTTCTTTTTTATCCCCAACGTTCTAACTTTGGGTTTGCTTTCTGGTATTTTTGCTTTCGTTATGAATGTGGCAATTTTTGCCCTAGCAGCCAGATTGATTCAAGGCTTTACCCTAAAAAGAGGTCTTTTGAGTGCGGCTTTAGGGGCGCTAGCTTTAGCCACCGTTAGCAATTTCATCTATGGCGTGCTGATTTAAGAGTGAAAAATACTGCATGGCTTGTACTCGATGTTCCCTGCAAAAGCGTTTCTGCGCCCAAGTTCAAGATTTGCGGGGGAATTGAAACGACTTCCACCCCCAAAGCACGACGAATTTCGACCGCTACGGCTTTGGCTAACAGCGGGGGAACGGAATTACCAACTTGACGAAATCCATGCCATTTGGTGACGTGGAAGCGAAACCAGTCGGGGTAAGAGTGAAGGCGGGCGGCTTCTCGGACGGTAATGCAGCGGGGAGTATAGGGATGAATGGGGCGAGGTGAGGTAAACGATCCGCGATCGCGATCGGTACCGGCTCTTAAGGTAATGCAAACGCCTTGGGGGTGCAATTTGTGAAAGCGACTCACTTTTTCCCGAGTACCCGGTGGCGTGTCTGCAAAGCGTTGTCTGGCAACTTCCCCATGTTGCGTGCGGGCGCTGGAGGTGAGTAAGTTAGGGTTATAAGATCGGCGATAGGAATAATCATCTTCTAACGGTTGGATTGAACGTAAAATCCTGCCATAGTTGCTAGGGGTTTGATACTCTGCTACACAAGCATCGGTTTCTAAGAGTTCGGGATAGTTTTCAACTTCTGGTAAGTCTTGCAATGCACACTCTACGGTAGGGCTTGGAGGTAGATGGGCAAATTGTTTTTTGGGATGTTTGAGGGGCGCAGATCTGGCGATTTGGGTGAGGGGAACGGGATACTGGGGTAAAGGATAACCCTGGCGACATCCAAGCAAAAATAGCCGTTCGCGGGCTTGAGGGACGCCATAATGGGCGGCGTTGAGAATTTGATAGTTTTGATTGACTTGGTAGCCAATGGTGTGAAATTCTGCAATCAGCTTGTCTAGAAGTTGTTTGTGTTCGCCGATGGTTAAACCCCGGACATTTTCCATCACAAAGTATTTGGGGCGCAATTCATTGACAAGACGATGGAAGTGCCATAACAGGGAATTGCGCGGATCGTTGAGGGCGCGCTTCCCCATGAGTGAGAAACCTTGACAAGGGGAACCGCTGAGGATGACATCGAGATCGCGATCGCCGATCCCGGAGTTAGCGCGGATCTCTTCTGCGCTTAAGTCTTCAACGCTACGACACAAAACCGTAGTGTAAGGAAAATTATAGTGATGGGTACAAGCATGTACGGGGTCGATTTCTACAGCGGCGAGGATGTCAAAACCCGCTTGTTCAAACCCCAAGGACATCCCACCCGCACCCGCGAATAAGTCAAGGGCGATCGGTCGCTGAGTCTCAAGTAACCCTAACATCTCGGTGCACCGCACGCTTCCATAGAATACAGCCCATCTTATGCCCTTGTGACCGTTGGCGGTCAAGCAATTGGTAAGAATGGGACAATAGCATAGGTTGTACTCGATTGAGAGAGCCTCAGTTGTGAGTCAAGATTTAGAGGTGCGTTTTCACTCTCCCACACGCGGTGGCCGCAGAACGCTGTTAAGGGTGCTGAAGCGATTCTGCAATCTGGCGATCGCCCAATAACCCCACAGAACCGAACGGCGCTTAAACGACTGAGATCGCCTCTCTAAGTTAGACCCCCACCCTTTCCCCCCCTGCGATAGAGCAGCAATCTGAGAATAGACCCGCTAATATTTGTAAAACAAGTACAAATCCGAAAGCGAGTTTGCGGATCTATGTTAAACGAACTCTTTCCCTTTAAGATTGCGATAGATGCAACCGCGATCGCAGGTACATCACTTTGGTCTTTAGCGCTGTATTTAGGCTTTTCTCCCGTCAGCGACTGGCTGATGGAACAGATGAGTCGTTGGTTTAATTTCGCCGAACGCGCCCTCTATACTTCTAGTGAAGAGTACGAACGGACGCGACGGGGGCGAGAAGCCCAAAATTCTTTCTATGCTTCAATTTTCAGTATCATTCCGTTTCTGGCGGTTGGGGCGTTCTGTAATTATCTAGTCGAAATTGGCTTAGACCGCAGTTGGGCCATTAGTATCGGCTTACTCGCCTGTGTAGGAGGAGGGGTGTACGAATTGGGACGGCGAGATGGACAATCTTGAGAGGAGTGGGGAAAGAAGTGCAAAGTTCCGAGTTCCGAGTTCCGAGTGAGAAGAGGATGGGGGGGTGGGGAGATGGGGAGATGGGGGAAGAAGAGAATTGGCTAGGGTTCTGGATACCGACTGAAAACTTAGCGGGTTCAACTCAGCATCCCCTTTTCTAACTTCTCAGTTCCAATTCCCCTTGCTTTGAGTTCGCGATCGTCAATCAGAGAGACGCTTTCGCCATTCTGCATCCATTTGCTCCGATTGAGCAACCTCTTGATCGAGTAAATCGGTTTCAGTGGTGTAAGCTAAGTTATCGCTGCTAATGAGATGTTCGGCTGCAAATTGACGCGCATATTCTAACTTTTGCGCTAACGCCGGGTTAGGGGATTGTAACAAAGTTGCTCTAGCTTCGCGCTGTTGGTTGCGAGTCTCAAGTTTGCGGTTGCGCCAGCCATTCCAAAAATAGCGAATTAGCGGAACGACAAGGAACGCAATACCGTAGCCTAAGAGAACGCCATAAATCGATTGAACAAAAGCGATATAGCCACCAATTTCGGCTGCGATCGCACCATCTGCTAATAGACTACCCAAAACCAAAGCCCCAATCAAATTGACCGCCCCCAAACCCACCGCCAGCATAATCTGTCCGGAATTGGCTTGGCTAAAGCGCCAGCGAAACTCCTGCAGATAGTCAGGAACCGCTTGGACTTTTCGCTGAGTGGCTGTGGTTTGCAACTCCGGGAAATGATAGACTAACCCCCCTTGTTCGCTGACTTCTGGGCGACCATTAAAGCGCGTCAGTACGGGTAGCATATACTCTTCGTATTCATTAGCGTAACCCTGACCTAGGTCGTCCAGATAGGGGGCAATTTGTTCGGCTACCACCGCCCCTTGATGATTGCGAATGACTGTGCCAATATCCTGCCAGCGGCGTTCCTCTAAATTCGCATTGGGATTGCCATCGCCAAACAAAAATGAGTAAATGGACTCTAGAAAACTCATTGAGTCAGGATCGGCAGATTTCCGACGAGAAGAACGCTGAGTCGGATAGTATCCCCGCCTAGAATAGCGCGGATTAAAAAACCAGATCAGATCGCTAATCCAGTAGGAGGGAAAGAAGATGAAACCCCCACCTGAAGAACGATTGCGATTATTTCCAGAAGAATCGCCGCCACCGCTAGCGCTAATGCTAATCACAATGACCGAAATGGCGACCAAAATCGCCAAAATCGAGAGAACCAGAAAAATCCCAAAGGAAATGCGGATTAAATAGAACAAAACCCGCCAAACCTTTTCCCACCATTCTTGGAAGCGCAACCGCCAGTATTTATTCCGCAACACGGCGCGAAAATGGCGAGGGAACTGATAGGCAATTTCACCCGATTCCGCCACTTGTAAATGTCCGCCTGCTTCCGAAGCCAAGGCGAGTAAACCGCGTTCTGCTAAATTAATGTTTAAGCCAGCTTGCGTTGCCACGTCTCCCACGGTGACGCGATAACCAAGCTGTTCTACAGCTTGCATGATTTTTGGGTTGGCAACCGTCATGGCTTTCCTCAAAAATTCGCCTAACCTCTCACTACTGTCATTCTAGGCGGTAGAAGAAAGGGTTGGGTGAGGGGAATCCCGTCTTGCGATTGATGCGAGCGATCGCGCAATCGGGCTATAACTAGGTAAAGTTGGGTGCCTTTGTGCTCCCAAAGGACAGATTTTTGCACGTCCCGGATTATCCTGATAACTGAATAGATCGTATTTTTTACCATGCAGCCCACTGACTCCACTAAATTTACGAATAAAGCTTGGGAAGCAATTGTTAAGTCTCAAGATGTTGCGCGTCGCGGAAAGCATCAATATCTAGAGGTGGAGCATGTGGCGATCGCCATGTTAGAACAGGAACAAGGTCTGACTCGCAACATACTAGAGAAAGCGGGACTCGATCCTGTCAAGCTTCATCAACAACTAGAAGCCTTTGATGCGCGTCAAGCCAAAGTCCCCAATGTGGATCAACTCTACCTGGGACGCGGCTTAGATATTCTGTTAGACAAAGCAGAAGCCACCCGCCAAACCTGGCAAGATGAATTTATTTCCATCGAGCATATTATCCTGGCTCTCAGCGATGACGAACGGATCGGGCGTCGCTTATTTCGCGCCTTTGATATCAGTCGCCAGCAACTCGAAATTGCCATAAAAGATGTCCGGGGAAGTCAAAAAGTCACCGACCAGACCCCGGAAAATCGCTATGATGCCCTAGAGAAGTACGGACGGGATTTGACCGAAGAAGCCAGAAGCGGCAAACTCGATCCAGTGATTGGACGCGATGAAGAAATCCGTCGGGTGATTCAAGTGCTATCGCGCCGCCAGAAAAATAACCCGGTACTGATAGGCGAACCGGGGGTTGGGAAAACTGCGATCGCCGAAGCCTTAGCCCAACGGATCGTTAATAATGAAGTACCGGAATCTCTCAAAAATCGCCAATTGATTTCCCTGGATATGGGAAGCCTTATCGCTGGTGCCAAATACCGAGGCGAATTTGAAGACCGTTTGCGCGCCGTATTGCGAGAAGTCACCAGTTCTGACGGTCAAATTGTCCTGTTTATCGACGAATTGCATACCGTCGTTGGTACAGGCGCGGGACAATCGAGTGCAATGGATGCCAGTAACCTACTCAAACCCATGCTCGCACGCGGCGAACTGCGTTGCATCGGGGCCACCACCCTTGATGAATATCGCAAATACATTGAAAAAGACGCCGCCTTAGAACGTCGCTTTCAGCAAGTCTTCGTTAACCAACCCGGCGTTGAAGATACCATCTCTATTCTGCGCGGTCTTAAAGAACGCTATGAGGTTCACCACGGGGTCAAAATTCTCGACTCTGCCTTAGTCGCCGCCGCAACCCTCTCCAGTCGTTATATCACCGATCGCTTTCTCCCGGATAAAGCCATTGACTTAGTAGACGAAGCCGCCGCTAAGTTAAAAATGGATATCACCTCCAAACCTGTAGAACTAGAGGCTATTGACCGCCGGGTGATGCAACTGGAGATGGAAAAACTCTCCGTCCAAGCCGAACAAGAACGCGCATCCCAAGAACGCCTGCGCCGCATCGAACAGGAAATTACCGGCTTAAAAGAACGCCAAACCCAACTGACCGAACAGTGGCAAACTGAAAAGCAACTGCTTGATGATATTAAAGCGCTAAAAGAAGAAGAAGACCACCTGCGCGTGCAAATTGAACAAGCCGAACGCGCCTATGACCTCAATAAAGCCGCGCAACTCAAATATGGCAAGCTAGAAGCCAAGGAACGGGAACGCGAAGCCAAAGAAGCGCAACTGTTGGAACTGCAATCCCAAGGAACCGCCCTATTGCGCGAACAGGTGACAGAATCAGATGTGGCCGAAATTGTCGCTAAATGGACCGGAATTCCAGTCAACCGACTGTTAGAGTCGGAACGGCAAAAACTCCTAAACCTCGAAAGCTATTTACACAAGCGGGTCGTCGGTCAAAATGAGTCCGTAGCGGCCGTTTCTGCGGCAATCCGGCGGGCTAGGGCGGGAATGAAAGATCCCGGTCGTCCCATCGGTTCTTTCCTGTTTATGGGGCCGACAGGGGTCGGAAAAACGGAATTAGCGCGGGCCTTAGCCGAGTGTTTGTTTGATAGCGATGATGCCTTGGTGCGGATTGATATGTCGGAGTACATGGAGAAGCACTCGGTTTCCCGCTTAGTTGGCGCGCCTCCTGGGTATGTAGGATACGAAGAAGGGGGACAACTCAGCGAAACCGTGCGCCGTCGTCCCTATTCGGTGGTACTACTAGATGAGGTAGAAAAGGCGCATCCCGATGTATTCAATATCCTGTTACAGGTGTTGGATGATGGTCGAATTACCGATTCGCAAGGTCGAACGGTCGATTTTCGCAATACTGTGATTGTGATGACGAGTAATATCGGTAGCGACCATATTTTAGATGTGTCGGGAGACGATACGCGCTATGAGGAGATGCGGAAGCGGGTGTTGCACGCTTTGCGATCGCACTTCCGTCCAGAATTCCTCAACCGGGTTGATGATATCATTCTCTTCCACGCCCTCGATAAGGCAGAATTGCGGCAAATTATTGCTATCCAAGTTCGTCGGATTACCCGCCTACTCGCCGATCAGAAGATTACCTTAGAGTTAACTGATGCGGCCCTGGATCATCTCGTCGAAGCGGGTTACGATCCAGTCTACGGGGCGCGTCCGCTCAAACGGGCAATTCAACGCGAACTCGAAAATTCGATCGCCACTAAGATTCTTGAAAATGCCTTTGTTGAAGGGGATACGGTTGTTGTCGATAGTCCCGATGGTAAGATTACCTTTACCAAAAAAACAGCTCTGCCGATCGGCGACCCATTACCCCCAGTCGCCACTCAACCCGCTCCCACAGAGGCGGTCTAGTGTACCAACTCCCCCATCAGCCCGCATCCTCCAATCGGGTTAGTCAAACCAGAGGAAGCGGCAACTTCTAGATGTCGCTTATGCTTGGCATTAATAAAACTGGGGCTAGTTTTAAAGGCAGCGATCGACACTCCAACAGATTTATCTGATGGAAAGCGCGATCGCCTTTTTTTTTAGTAAAAAGTGCTGAGTGCTTCTCTAAGTGCTGAGCGCAAAGTGCTGTTGCTAGCTTCCGCGCAGCGGTGTGCTGAGTAAGTTCCGAGTTCCGAGTGGGGAAGAGAGTGCAAAGCTCTGAGTTCCATAGCTAGGAGGCGTGCGTAACGGTTTGCTCAGTCGGGAAAAAAATATGGAGTTATTGAAAAACTCCCCCCCATCTCCCCATCTCCCCATCCCCCCACCCTCTTAATGAACGGACTGTGCGGCTAACCAAGCAGTTGTCCAGGCGCTTTGGAAGTTGAAACCTCCGGTGACGCCATCGATGTCGAGAATTTCGCCAGCGAAGAATAAACCGGGACAACAGCGGCTTTCCATTGTTTTGAAGTTGACTTCTTTGAGGCTGACGCCGCCGCAGGTAACGAATTCTTCTTTAAAAATGCCTTTTCCTTGAATCTCGTATTGACCTTGGGTGAGTTCTTGGATGAGTTGATTTAAAAGTTTATTAGAAAGACCCGCCCAGCGATCGCTCTGGTCAATTCCCAAGTTAGCGGTTAAACTCTGCCATAGGCGGCGAGGAATGGGAACCGGACAGTTTGCAGAGATTTGCTTTTGGGGAATTTGGTTTTTGACTTGCCCTAACATTTGCCGTAGGGTATCTTGCGAGTATTGGGGCAACCAGTGAATTTGCAGCTTGGTTTGGTAGCGGGCCTCATGGAGAAATCTAGCGCCCCAAGCCGAAAGTTTCAAGACCGCCGGGCCGCTGAGTCCCCAGTGAGTAATTAAGATGGGGCCGGTTTGTTCGAGTTTGGCGTCGTTGAGGCGAACTCGCGCATTGTTGAGTGCAACTCCGGCTAAGTCTTGCAGGCGCGGATCGGTAATATTAAAGGTAAATAGGGAAGGAACGGGGGGGATAATCGTATGACCGAGCGATCGCGCAATTTGATAACCGAGCGGGTTGCTACCCGTTGCGAGTAAAATGCGATCGCCTAAAATAATCTGTCCCGACTTTAAGCGCACCTCAAACCGGGGTTGATCGTCCGCGAGTTTATGCTGAATGCCTTGAACGGATATCCCCGTGCGGATATCAACTCCAGAAGCGATCGCTTCTTCTATTAAACACTCCACAATCGTTTCTGAGCGATCTGTCACCGGAAATATCCGACCATCGTCCTCGGTTTTCAGCTTGACGCCGCGATCCTCAAACCACTGTACCGTATCGCGGGGTTGAAAGCGGCTAAACGGGCCGCGTAAGGCTTTACCGCCTCTGGGGTAATTTTGGACTAAGACGGCGGGATCGAAACAGGCGTGAGTGACATTACAGCGTCCTCCACCGGAAATACGAACTTTAGCTAAAAGCTGGTTTCCCGCTTCTAACAGAATGACACGAGAGAGGGGGTGGGCTTGAGCAATGGCGATCGCACCAAAAAATCCGGCCGCACCCCCACCAATAACAATCACTTGGGACATTTATTCTACAACTTCAAACTCAGCTTTCGAGGCCCCACAGACCGGACAAACCCAGTCTTCCGGTAAGGAATCAAAATCCGTTCCGGGGTCAATCTCTGCATCTGGATCGCCATCCTCTGGATTGTAAACATAAGCGCATACCGTACAAGTATAGGAATCCATGAACGTTCTCCTAGGTTCGAGCTTGTTTGTATCGTACAGGAACACCGAATCGCCCCATGCGTTAGGCTGGAAAGATATTGCTAACTTCAACTTGTGCTAGTACCACTTCTAAGCTGAATAATGTCCAGATCGTACTTTGATACAGAAACGAACGGTCACAAATCCTTTGAACTTCCCGGTTCCCGTCCCCACTATAACCCCGACCGACCGGGCCAAGTCGAACATATTTTTCTTGACTTAGTGCTGAATATTCCCCAACAAAGTTATTCTGGCACTTGCACGATCCGCCTCAACCCCGTGTGTAATGGCATCGATCGCCTCAGCTTGGATGCGGTGAATCTCAATATTGAATCGGTTAAAATTGCCGGAGAGTCCCAAACCTTTGACTGCGATGGCGAGCAGTTACACATTCGCTTATCTTCTCCTACAGTCGCCGATCGATCGATTGAAATTGCGATCGCCTATGCGGTTGAACATCCCCAACGCGGACTCTATTTTATCGCCCCCACCGAACATTATCCCAACAAACCCACCCAGGTCTGGACGCAAGGAGAAGATGAAGACTCCCGCTTCTGGTTCCCCTGCTTTGACTATCCCGGACAACTCGCCACCTCGGAAATACGGGTCAAAGTCCCCAAGCCATACATCGCCATTTCTAACGGCGAACTGGTCAACGTCCAAGAAGACGGCGACGCTAAAATCTTCCACTGGTCGCAAAAAGAAATCCACCCCACCTACTTGATGACCTTGGCGGTGGGTGACTTTGCGGAAATTCAGGATGAGTGGAAAGGTATCCCCGTTACCTATTACGTGGAAAAACTGCGGGAAGAAGATGCGCGGCGCAGCATGGGGAAAACCCCGCGCATGATTGAATTTTTTAGCCAAAAGTTTGGTTATCCCTATCCCTTCCCCAAATACGCGCAAGTCTGCGTCGATGACTTCATTTTTGGCGGAATGGAAAATACCTCCGCCACCCTGTTAACGGATCGCTGTTTGCTAGACGAACGCGCCTTACTCGATAAACCGTTTACTGAATTTTTGGTGGCCCATGAGTTGGCGCATCAATGGTTTGGCGACTTGGTGGTGATTAAACATTGGTCGCACGCTTGGATCAAGGAAGGAATGGCTTCCTATTCTGAGGTGCTATGGTCGGAACATGAGTATGGCGCGGAGGATGCGGCTTATTATCTGTTGCGGGAGGCGCGCAGTTATTTAGCCGAAGATCGAGAACGCTACCGTCGTCCCATTGTTACTCATATTTACCGAGAAGCCATCGAATTATACGATCGCCATCTCTACGAGAAGGGGGCCTGTGTCTACCACATGATTCGGGCAGAATTGGGCGATGAGTTATTTAACCGGGCGATTCACACTTTTGTCAACGATCGCGCCCATCAAACGGTAGAAACGATCGATCTCTTGCGGGCGATTGAAAAGGCGACGGGCCGCAATTTAATGTTCTTGTTTGACCAATATGTGTTTCGCGGCGGACATCCCGATTTTAAGGTGGCTTATAGTTGGGATGGCGATAGCAATATGGCGAAGGTGACGGTGGCGCAAACCCAGGCGGCGAATGATGAGAAGGCGCTATTTGACCTCAAAATTCCCATTGGGTTTGGCTATACCGAACCGCAGGTGGAATTGAAAACCTTTAAGGTACGGGCGAACCAGAAAGAACAGAGTTTCTATTTCTCGCTTCCTAGCAAGCCTGCGTTTATCAGTTTTGATGCGGGGAATGCGTTTTTAAAAACCGTTGAGTTGGAATACGGCTTCCCGGAACTCAAGGCGCAGTTACAGTTCGATCCTGACCCGGTTTCGCGCATCTATGCGGCGGGTGCGATCGCTCTTAAAGGGGGATTGGAAGCGGTTAGAGTATTAGGAACAGCATTAAAGAGCGATCGCTTCTGGGGGGTTCGCCTGGAAGTGGCGAAGAAGCTAGGGGAAATTAAACTCGATCAAGTCGTAGAAACCCTCGCCCCTGGTTTGACGGATGAGGATGCGCGGGTGAGAAAGGCGGTGGTGGAAGCTTTAGCCAATTTGAAGACGCCCGCCAGTTACGATCTGCTGAAGCCCCTTGTGGACAAGGGCGATCCGAGTTATCAGGTGGAAGCGTCTGCATTGGTAGGTTTGGGCAAGTTGGCGGCTTCGGCGACGCTAAAATCTAAAGAAGATGAGGCGATCGCCCTATTTTCCCAAATTCTCCGAGAACGGGCCGGTTGGAATGAGGTGGTGCGTTCTGGCGCGATCGCGGGTTTAAGTCAGCTTAAAACTTCTGCTATAGCCCTAGAGCAAATTCTAGAATACACGACGCCAACGGTAACACAACCGCTCCGTTTAGCGGCGATCCGGGCTTTGGGAGCCATTTCGACGGGTCAAACGCCAAATAATGTAGATTGGATCGTGGAACGCTTAGAAGAACTGTCGCGAGAGACTTTCTTCTTAACGCAAGTCTCGGTGACAGTCGCCCTCGGACAGATGGAAACGCCAAAAGCGATCGCGGTTTTGCAAGCGTTAGCTAACCAGACCCCAGATGGTCGCGTGCGTCGGATCGCAGAAGAAGCCGTCCAGCGGGTTCAGACTAACCTGGGTTCAGACCGCGCCGTGAAGCAGTTGCGCGAAGAACTCGATCAACTCAAAAAGGAAAACCAAGAACTCAAAAGCCGCTTGGAAACCTTAGAAGCTAAAGCTAAATAAGTTGGATCGGGGCGTACTCAAGAGTGCGCCCTCTGCGATCTACACCATTTGTCCGCGCTTCTGTAATAGTTGCGTCACGGTTTGGATCAGTTCGTTGGGTTCAAAGGGTTTCCCGATGTAAGCATCTGCACCATTCTTCATCCCCCAGTAGCGATCGACATCAGTGGTTTTAGAAGAACACATCACGATCGGGACGTTGCAGGTTTTGGGGTCAGACTTTAAGCGGCGACAGAGTTCATAGCCGTTGACGCGGGGCATGACGATATCCGATACCACCAGATCGGGACAAAACTGGTCTAAATACGCTAGGGCTTCTTCGCCATCGGCAGCCGTTGTCACAGTCAATCTTAATTGTTGCAGGAGGTCTGAGATTAACTGCCGTTGCATTGGGCTATCTTCCACGACCAATACTTTAACCATAGTGACTTCCCCCTATAAACCTCTTCTATTTATCATAAAACGTGCTGAGAATTTTCTGGGAAAATATACGTATTAATTGTTACAATCAACCCTCCGCAAGACAACTCAACAAACTGTAAGTTCAAAGATTTTAACCAAAATAGAGCTTTAATGGGACTGAACTGAAGTAGGTTTAAGAAACTGGGGTAAACCCTCTTTGCTTTACTAAAGCTTTATAAATCCCAAAAGGTTCGCTGCGTTGGTTCGGGCAAGTTTTTCTCCCTAGATTAACCGATTGTGTCTGTGAATTTTCGGAAAATCTCTAAGATAAAGAAATTTTAACTTTATATTTTTGATGAAGAATCCGTAGAAACACTAGGAATTTTTCTCAGGCTTATGAGAAACTGCCTGCACATCGAGTTTTAGAATGTAGAAATATCAGGATGTTGAAATCAGCGATCGCACCGTTGGCAGGTCTTTCGATCGGTGCTGCATTTCTATCTTTAGGAATATTGCAACCCACCGCCACTCAAGCAATGACCTTTCAGTTTGAGGGAATTTATAACACCTTTAGCGACGATCCAGTCCAACAAATCCCCTTTTCGGGAGAAGTTTCCCTAGATGGAGAATTGTTGCAAACCCTATTAGATCGTTCTCTAGATGGACTGGTTTTAATTTCCAGCGAACCCGTATTCGATCCCTCCGCCGTCTTCAAAATCGACCTGGGGGGAGTGTCCTTTCAAGAGACTGGACTGAACATTCATGCCTTTGTTGCCCTCAATGGCCCGTTTGCCCTCTTAAAGGGAGGATTTACCCTAACCAACACCGACTTCACCCTCAGCTTAAATCAGGGCTGCACCCAAGAGGCTGAGTGTAAGGGAATTCTTTCTAAAAATGATTCTGCTTCCCCCATTGGCGGCTATGATTTCCCCGTGTGGCGCGTAGTAGAAAATGCCCAGCCTGTCCCCGAACCGACTAGCCTGCTAGGCTTTGGAGCGATTGGTACCCTGCTACTCATGGGACAAAAATCTGTACGGCGAACTGAAAAATAAGCTCTCAATTCAATAGGGGATATCAGAAATGAATAGTTCTATGTCTAGCAAATTCTGGGCGACGATTGCAGGCACAACTCTATTATTAGGCAGCGGATTCAATCTCAGTCCTGCGATCGCCCTCACCTTTTTATTTGAATCCAGCGATATTCGCCTCAATGGCAGCTATACAATTGATGAATCTATTTTCGATAGTTTAGCCGCCTCTCCCTCTGGGCTTTCCTTTGAAAATCCCCTCACTGATTTTACGTTCAATATCGATCGGAGCGGTCTATTTAGTTCTACCATCTCCGGGGGAGCAGAGGGCTTCTTGCTGCAAGTTAAAACGAATGAATCTGTAGCAAGCGATCCCGTTGGGGGAGAATTTGGTCCATTTGCGATCGCATTTTCTTTCAATCTCACCGCACCCGAAGGCGGTTTAGACCTGTGCAAATTCCAGCAATGCGAAGGAACGGGTTCCTATGGGGGAAAAGGGGGTCCGGCAGGATTTCGAGTCACCCAAAGACCCACCTCAGTTCCCGAACCCGCTACTTTACTGGGTTTAGGCGCAATTGGGAGTTGGCTATTGCTCAAACGGCGTAGGGTATTAAAGGGTTAAGTAATTTTACGGTTTTACTTCCCGCGATCGCGCCTATCCCGGCCTGAAATTCAACTTTGTCTCGCATTTTTCTCTGTAAATTGACGCTCAACTGTCAGATTTATGTAAATTTTTCATGAATTTGGCAAAATGGCAGCAGAGATTACTGTTTTGAGGATTGAGAACAGAAGTGAGTTCTCCCATTCTTCCAAACGTAAAAACAGCTATCCTTCAAGAATAGCAAGCTTTTTGGAGATTCCTCAGCCCTGAGTTCAGCGCGATCGCGCGCATCAAAGCTTTATTTCTATTGAGCGACTATTCGATAGGATTGACTTAACTTCCTCGGCGTGTTGCTGAATACTCTCCATCTTCAACTCAGGCTTCACGCTTTGAATAAAGCTTTTTTTCTGGATAACGAAAGCCTAAATCTGCAATCGAAATGATAGCTGTAACGGGATTGAAAAACTATCATGAATAAGTCTATAGCCGCTTCAACATTAATGTTGGGTTTGGGTTTAACTCTACTGGCTCCAGAGCCAGCCCAAGCCTTAAGTTTTACTTTTACTAAAATCGCCGATACTGTTAGTAACAACTACACCTCATTAATCGGTCGTGGCTTAAATAATGCGGGCTATGTTGCCTATAGAGCCACCTTAGAAGATAGCACTCAAGCCCTGTTTACAAGCAATGGTATTGTGACTCAAACCATTGTTCAAACTGATGAGACTTATCTCAATTTGGGATCTTTCTTTTCGCTCAACGATGCGGGAACTGTCGCCTTTCAATCGCTTTTACCCGATAACCGGGTAGGGATTTTTACCAGCGATGGTACCACCGAAACAGCGATCGCGCTAATTGAAAGAGAATCCGAAATATTCGGCAATAGCTACGTTGACCAGCCTAGCATCAACAACTTAGGAACCGTGGCTTACATCTTTAGCAATACGCCCTTTGGCGGCGAAGTTCGCACAGGCGACGGCGATCCCGTCGATGAAGATTCTTCAGGAACCGGACAGCGATTTACTAGCTTTTACTCTCCTATTATTAATGATGCAGGTCAAGTGACGTACCTGTATACTTCAGCCTTTACGCCACCTATTATTGTGTCAGAAATTCCCGATCAACCCGGATATGCGCTCGTCGGTTCGGGAATGCCGTTTAGCAATCTTCGTTCATTTAGTCTCAATAACCAAGGAACCCTTGCTTTTACAGCCTACAACAACGATCTAGACCAAGAAGGGATTTTTACCACCCATGATGGAACCAACTTTACGCGCAGATCGTTGGATAGCATCAGTCTGCAAGGGGAATTTGCACTTAACGATCTCGATGACTTGGCCTTTTTCGGGAGTTCAGCCACTCAACAAGGGATATATATTAATCGAGGCGATCGCACTTCAGCCGTCGTGAGTGTCGGCGATCGCCTTTTCGACTCCTCCATTGTCAGCCTTAACTTCCTCTCTGAAGGGTTCAACAACCTCGGACAAGTCGCTTTCTTCGCTACCCTAGAAGATGGAACCAGCGGCATTTTCCGCGCCGATCCGTATCGTTCAGTCCCCGAACCCACCTCCGCTTTAGGCTTGCTTGCAGTTAGCGTTCTCGGCGCTAGCACCCTACTCAAGCGTAAGTCGCGTTAAAGGTGCGATCGCGCTACAGTTGCTCAATTTTTGCTTGTAACTCTACCAGATCGGGGTGCTGAGAGATATCTACGCGACTGACAGCCCAGTTGAAAAAAGCATTCAGAGCAATATACCTGGGTTGGTGTTTCTGCATCGCTTTTTGAATATCTTTGCCATGAAACCAGATCAAATACTCTTGATGCAACCAAAACTCAGCTTGAGAAAATTTTTGTTGATAAGTAGCTAGACTGGTTTCAAATCTTTCCTGGGTGACAGTATCAACTGCTTGTCTAAATTCCTGAATTAGCCGGAGGGCTTCTGTTTGACAGTCTTGCAGTAACAGGGAAGAAGGAAGCGTACCACTTGCCCCTGTCCAGGTTGTCTTGAGTTGCGATCGCGCTCCGTCAGTGCCTCGAAGTATCCTTTCAAACTTGGATTCAAAAGTTCAGGCAACACGCGGCTAAAATCACCCAATGCTCGAAGTTCCTGATCTCCT
>JAAHGE010000290.1 GCA_010672635.1 Desertifilum sp. SIO1I2
TGCAAAAATCAATCTACTTTTGAAGCAGTGAAAGAGGAGATTCGCCAGCGCTTAAGTAACTCTGGCATACCAGAATTGAAGATTGCATTTAAAAAAGAAACAATTGATAAATAGGGAGTTGAATAAACTAGCCTTGAGTTTTTTGGAGTTAGCAGTGCAGAAAAAATAAACACCGGATAATAGGTGTAGGGTAAGAATCAATAGTCCAATTCTCCCTTTTCTAAGCTCCCCAAGTGATGGGGGAAGTCGTTTTTGAGTTATCCGATCGCGATCGCAATCCTCAATGATAGAATGAGAACTAGACACTAGGGGAATTTTCGTAGAAAAAGGGAATTTCGCTTACCAAGCTGCGGATGCTGGGGATTCACTCTGGAGATAGGCGAAATAGATTGCTTCTGCCTCTATCCTCAATTTGAGGAGAATTATCCTATCGGCGATTAATTTGAGATTATGCAAACCAACTCGGAAATTACAACACCCACACCTAGAATTAGAGATATTGCCAATGCATTTCGCGTGACAGGTTGGGCGAGTTTCTGGATACAGTTGGGGCTACTAGCTGTATCAAGTATTGCCTTGCTGTTTGCCACAACGGGACAAAACTTTGCCGAAGGTGCAATTACCGGGTTAGGGATTGGCATCTTCTGGGGCGTGTGTGGCATCGTGTTATTAGGGTTTGCTCTATTTCTGGCTTTGCGCTATACCCAAATTGCTAATCGGCTGTTAGGTCAGGATGCAAAAATCCGCCCGAAAAAAGCAGATACCATTCGCTTATTACAAATTGGCTTAATCGCCAGTTTAGCCGGAATATTACTCAGTCTATTTGGAGCAGGTTCTGCGGTTGGCGTGCTAGTGGCAAAAACCGTTTCTCAACCCCCTGGCGTGGCGATTACCGATCCGAATAAAATTGTACGGGCATTAGATGTGTTTGTGGTGGTAGCCAATATTTGCGGCGTTACCGGACATTATGTCGGGACAGTTGCGGCATTGTGGTTATTAAAGCGCGTTCCCGATTAAACAGGATTAGTCTTTCGGTTACGGTTTCGAGTTATCCCGATCCAGAGTAGCGCAGCCAGAGCGATCGCCCCTAAGATTGCCGTTATTAAAATCGTCGAGTTATCCGCCTGACGCACCGCGATCGCAATATAGGCCCAAACAAACACCAACGTAAAGGCAATATCCGCCTGTTGAATCGCCAGGATACCCGCGATCGCCACTCCAATAACCAGCATAACCGCAGTCCACCCCGTTTCCCCAATTCCCCAACCCCGCCAGCCGGAGCTATACAGCGCTGATGCCACATTTACAATCGTCGCCACAGAAATCCAAGCAAGATAGATACTAAAAGGAAGATCGGCAAACCATTTACGCTGGCGCGATCGCACCGGATGGGTCTTTAATTGCAGATAAGCCCCAATTAACGGCAACAGAATCGCTAACATCACTAAGACAGAAAGCCAAAACTGTTGGACGGTAAACAGATACACCCAGAGAATTTGCGCCACACAAGCGCCAATCAAAAAAATATTGACCCAACGCAGGGTAGAATTCTGTCGCTGGCTGGGAAGGAACTGATAAACTCCATAGGCAATTAACCCCAAATAAATTAAGCCCCAAATTGAAAAGGCATAACTCGCCGGGATAATTTGCACTCCAGCCAGGAGTGTATTTGAAATTTCGCCAATATTTAACCCCCCCGGCGGGAAGAAATTCGACAAAACATTAAAACCCAATGTTGCCAGAATCGCGGCGATCGTTGCTAGCGAGAGGAAAAGACCCGAAGGAGATGCTTTCATACTTAATGGTACGTTTATTTCCGATCTTGCCTTGCGATCGCACCCGCGATCGCCTGTCGAAAGGATAAGATCAAGCGTGCAACCAGCGATACAACGCCTTATCAGGCGAAGCAATTTCAGCAATCGACGTATAGTAATAATCTTGCCATCCCCATTCCGGCAACCCTGCAAACACCATCAGATTCAGGGGATATTGTTCGCTATCGGTACAGCAGCGCAAGTCATCGCGAAATAGGAAAATCGTTTTATGCAGCGCGATCGCCATTCCCAACTCTACCATCACCCCCTCATCTGGGGGCGTACCATTGACGATCGCAAAAATCCCATCGCAGTTTTGCACATCTTTAAAATCTGCCTGCGCCACGCGATACGCCCAACCCGGTTGAGCCATATTCACCGCGTTATTGCGGGCGAACGGTTCCCAAACCTCCGCACCCACTGCTAATAGTGCTTGTTGAATGGGGGGAAGCAGCAAAGCCTTCTGCTGGGCAGAAAAGCCATAGGGGTTCGCCAGATAAAGCCTTTTCCTCACCTGAACCTCCAGCAATCGGACTTGCCGCTATTTTAGCGAGATTGGCTCAACTGAGCGTGCGTCGCAGCGCCGGGATACGAGCAACCACCAGAAAATCAATCACCAAGACTAACACCAGCGAGAAACCCAACAAGGGAAACGCCAAACCCAACACCGCCACAATTGCCAGCGGGATCTTCATCGGCGATCGCGCCGGGGCACCCAAACGACCTGACGGGCGACGTTTCCACCACATCACCGCCCCGCTAACGCACAGCAAAATGGTAATTAAACACGCCAACAACATTAACAATTGATTGGGCAAACCAAAATATTGACCCATGTGAATCGCAATCCCCATCGACACCGCCTTGGGTACCCAGCCGTAATCTTGCCACCCCACTTGCGCCAACACTTCACCGCTGTATTGGTCAATGTGCATCGTCACTTCCTGAGTCGGGTTGCTAGTGGGGGCAGCCACCGTATAAACGCCCGTTTCCCCTTGAGGCAAACTAATATTAAAGCCGGGAGAGATGCCGCTCGCGCGAGCAATGCCTATTATTTGGTCTAGATCGACCGTTGCCTGAGATTGAGCGACCGCGCCAGAATGAGCATGATGACCCGATTGGGGCATCGGTAGCGTTTCCGCCGCCCAAGGAACGGCGTGTTCGCCGTGTTGGTTCAGCGTTCCCGTGAGTACCGTTGATTGAGGAACATTTTGCCACTTTTGATCCGGAAAACGCGCCCACACATTGGCAAACGTCGCGCCCCAAAAACCCGTCCAAGGCAAGCCTGTGAGAATCAAAAATCCCACCAGCAACAGACCATAGAAACCGGGAACGGCGTGTAAATCTCGCCAAAACACCCGTCGGTCGGGATTTCCCAGGCGCGGGATTAACGTTCCCGCCCAACGAAAACGACCGCGCGGCAACCATAAATATAACCCGCTCAATAGCAGCACCAATCCCCAACAGGCCGCCAATTCAATTAGGTAGTCTCCCCAGCGCCCGATTGCCAACTCTCCGTGCAGCTTCAGGGCGATCGCGCTGAGGGTGCGCTCTTCATTGCGATCGCCTAAAATTTGTCCCGTATGCGGGTTAACAAAGACCGTCCAATTCTCTTGGTTGGCGGTCAAGATTTGGACTTCTGTACTGCGGTTGGCAGCAACCGCCGGGAAGACTCGCGTTACCGCCGCTTCGGGATACGCTTCTCGAACCGCCTCAACCTGTTGAGTATAGGAAACTGCTTCAGCCGTTGGTTGTACAAATAACAAGGGGCGATAGAGCGCAGCATCAAGTTGTGGCTTAAACAGATAAATAATGCCAGTCATTGCCAGCATGAGCAAAAAGGGAATCACGAAAAGTCCGGCGTAGAAATGCCAGCGCCATACCGCCCGATACAGCAGATTTTTCCCGGTTTCTAAGGCGGGTTCGGTATCAATACCGGCAGAAAAAGGTGGTGTCATGTCAAGTAGAGGGACTTAAATGATGAATGGGAGGGGAACGCCGACCCGCAGCGCTTAAGTTTGTGTTGGGTTTCCTAACTTACTAGCTACGTAAATTTTGCTTCAAAGTCAAAAGACAATTTGTCGAAGATAAGCCTTATGATTCTGTGACGGTATCCGGTTTTTGAGATTGCTTTTCCACCCGATGCAAGCTGGGTAGCAGCGAACCGACTAACCCCAGGGCGAGGATACAAACCGCCGATAGCGTATATACAAACGCGATTCCGCTACCCGTTTCGCTACCGAATAAACGGCCGAAAATTGGGGTTAACGCCCCCCCCGGTTGCATTGCGGGTTCAAAGATAAAATCGGCAATGGGGCCAGCGATTAAACTGGCAAACGTGCCGACAATGGTGCCAATGGCTTGATCTGCCGCAAAAACGCGCCCTTGGGCGTGGCTGGGAATGGCACTATACCAGATGGCATTCGTGGAACTAAAGGCGAGGGGAAGATGTAGCGAGGCAAAAAATTGCGCCCCCATCCACAAGGGCGGTATGCGACTAACACCCAAGGCGATTTTACTCAAACCAATGCCGATAAAGCCGACTAACATCCCCCGGACGCGGCTGCGAAATCCGCCCCAAATGCCGAGGGCGATCGCGCCAATTGCGCCCCCAACTCCAGCGGCGGTGACAACTGCCCCCAAGACTTGGGCATCTCCCCCGCTACGGGCAAGAATCATGGGTTGATAGAGGGTTTCGCCAAGTTGTTGGAAAAACCAAAATAGGGAAAAGGTGAGCGTCAATACCCATAAATTCGGTCGGGAGAAAATATAGCGAAATCCCCAAACAACCTTTTGTACCATCGATTCTGGCTGGCTTGTCTCAGCGTCGGCGGGCGGCGGTTGGGGAATTCTGCGCCAAATCAGGGTGGCAACGGCGATCGCAAAGGTCGCAATATCAATCCAAATAATCCCCAATAAGCCAATACTCGGATACAAACTCCCGGCTAAGGCGGGGGCAAAAATGGCGGAGGCGTAAGTGACTAAAGAACTGAGGCTGCTAACGCGCGTGTAATGCTCGGAGGAAACAATTAACGGGATGGCGGTGGAATAGGCGAGATTTTGAATCGGCCCAAAACATCCATAAACGGCAGCTAAACAGTACAGATGCCAGACGCGCAAGGCGTCGGTGGCATACAGCAAGCCGACCATCAGCGTACACAAGACAATGCAGGTATCGCTGAAAATCATTAAATGCTTGCGGTTAAACCGATCGGCTAGCAACCCGGCAAATAGGGTGACAAAAATTTGGGGAAGCTGAAAGAAGAAGCTAAATAAGGCGATCGCCGTTGCTGCCCCAGTCAACTCCCACACCCAGATGGTGAGGGCAAATTGAGTCATGGCGCTGCCAATGGCAGAGACGAATTGACCGCTCCAGATGATTAGAAATCCACGCACGGTAATATTTAGAAAAAAGGATGTAGCTGTACTCAGTAAGGTTAGGCCAGACTGAACTGCTAAAAGGATGAGACTTACTCAGCACACCGCTACGCGGAAGCTAAAGCAACAGCACTCAGCACTTCGCTATAGTTAGGGCGAGAGTATTTGCTCCTCAATTTCCTGGAGATAAACTTCTGCCCCCAAGGGACCTGGATAGGCTAAACAACTATAAGCGCTGCCAAAGTAGACGCGGTTGTCTTGACTGGCTTTGAGCGATTGGGCGATCGCGTTGTTCTGCCAGTCTTGTTGAATTTGTTGTAACTGCGATCGCTCGAAGTCTTGAGTTTGGGGTGTATTGCGGCTAAAGTCGTAACCCAACAGTAAAACAGAATCGGCGGGAAGCTGGGGCAGTTTTTCGAGCGATAAATTGGGACTTCCCGTGGGCGAGTTGGAGGGTAAAACCAACTCAAATCCAATATTTTCGAGTAAGGAACCGCAGGAGTTGGTATTCCCTTCGACGCGCAAGCCGCGATCGAGTTGATTACCAACTAAGACTAAGATGCGAGAGCGATTTTGAATTTCGGGGGCTAGATTTTGTCGGACTTGGGCAACGCGTTGTTGATGTTGGGCGATCGCATTTTGAGCCAGTTCGCTGCGATCGGTGAGTTGGGCAATTTTCTGTAAATTCTCTTGCCAGTCATTACCCGCACCGTAGGGCAAAATCAGGGTTGGGGCGATTTGAGACAGCAGCGCATACTCCTGTTGATTCATCTCCAGGGTTGCCAGAATTAAGTCTGGCTTGAGTTGAACGATCGCCTCTAAAGAAGGATCGGTGGAGGTGCCCACATAACGAATCGGTTGGGTAATGCGATCGCCCAGTAAGGGAATCTGTTCGCGAGGATTATCCAGCGTATCGGATTGAAACTTCACCAAATCGGCATAACCGACGGGCTGTAAATCCAATACCAGCAAGAGTTCTAACAGACTGGGGGCAAGAACAACAATCCGCTGGGGGGGTTGACAAACTCGCGTTTCTCCCAGGGAGTGTTGGATCTGCTGACACTCTGCTGCGGCTGAGGGGGTTTGACTGTCCCTAGTCCGCTCTTGACAGGCGGTTAACATTAAGAGGACTAAGGGGACGATCCACCTCAAACACGACTT
>JAAHGE010000291.1 GCA_010672635.1 Desertifilum sp. SIO1I2
TTCTGTTCGCCTGCGGCATAGCGGTTCAGCAGTTCTACTGCATCCATATCCATAATATGACTCACCTCTGTTTGCGTCCGTTGGTTTTGCAGGGAGAGGAGTTGGGGCTTTAACTCGGCAGAAACGGAGATTCGGTAGAGGTCACTCCATCTACCGTACCTCTAAGCAATACTATTCGTGAGTGACACCATCCGGCATAATTGCGCCTCGCAAATCCGCATTCCGCAGATTTGCTCTGCTGAGGTTCGCATCAATCAGCATGGCTTGGCTTAACTTTGACTCGCTGAGATTTGCCCAACTCAAGGATGCCTGATAGAGATTAGCAGAGCGTAAGTCCGCATTCCGCAAAGTCGTCCAACTCACGTTAGCGCGTCGGAGGTTGGCTTTGAACAAAACGGCTGCTCTTAGGTTAGCACCGCTGAGGTTAGCAAAGCTCATATCGGCTCGCGTCAAATTCGCCTCTTCTAGGGTGGCACCGCTTAAGATAGCATTCGTCAGGTTTGCTTCTTCGAGATTCGCTAAACTCAGAAGCGTGTAGGTTAAATTTGCGCCTTCCAGACTTGCTTTAATCAGAACTGCTCCGATCAGCTTGGAACGGCTGAGGGTTGCCTGACGGAGAATTGCCTGGGAGAGCGTCACGTCGCTCAGATTGGCTTCGCTAAGGTTCGCTTGAGAAAGATTAGCTTGCGAGAAATCTGCCTCGCTGACATTTGCCCCCCGCAAACCGGCTCCGGCTAAATTAGCTCCTCTGAGATTGGCTCCTACGAGATTAGCGCCAATTAGGTTGGCATCTTGTAAGTCGGCTCGACTTAAATCTGCACCCTTTAAATTGGCTTCCCGTAAGTTTACTCCTCTCATTTCAGCACCACTGAGATTGACTTCAGTCATCTCAGCTTCCCGCAAGTTGGCTTCAACTAAAGAAAGTCCGCTCAGTAACGTTCCACTGAGATTCACTTCCCGAAAGTCTCTTTCACCTGCTTGATAGCGCCTCTGGAGTTCCAAAGCTTCCATAACAATTTGTTTCATACTTCTTGGCTGGGAAAGATCGAGCTTACTGTTTAGATTGCCCAAACAGATGAGCGAGCTTCGCAATTTCTAGATCGGGAGTTGCTTGCAGTCCAAACAGGTCTGGTTTTCTCTTTATCAGTATTGCCTTTTCAGGGAGTCTAAGGCTACTCAAGGGATCAAACAGGGATGAGACAATCTTAGGATATAGAGCGGACAAGGTTAGGGGTAGAGGAAATTGTAGTCAGACTGTAGCTCCCCAGCCTTAGCTTTCTCGATCTGTTGGTTTACTTTTCATCGTTTTCAACGGAGATCGGGATGCCTAAAAGTTATCGCGCTCCAGTGGTGAGCGATCGCCGATTGGCCTAAAATGTTGGCGCAAGCGTGCGGCGAATCTGGCAATCGTCCCCAATGCTACCGGCAAAACGGTAAGATTCTACTCTAATCTCCTATTCCCTAGATCGTCCTTAAGATGGCAGAAACACTCTTTTTCAATGCATTGCGCGAAGCTGTTGATGAAGAAATGGCACGCGACGCCACCGTCTTCGTGCTTGGCGAAGATGTCGGTCACTATGGAGGGTCTTACAAAGTCACTAAAGACCTTTATCAGAAATATGGCGAACTGCGTCTGCTTGACACGCCGATCGCCGAAAATAGTTTTACGGGATTAGCTGTCGGTGCAGCGATGACGGGTCTGCGTCCGATTGTTGAAGGGATGAATATGGGGTTTCTCCTGCTGGCCTTCAACCAAATTTCCAATAATGCCGGGATGTTACGCTATACCTCCGGTGGGAATTTTACAATTCCGATGGTGATTCGCGGCCCTGGTGGTGTGGGTCGCCAACTTGGTGCAGAGCATTCTCAGCGCTTAGAGGCGTATTTCCAAGCGGTTCCTGGGCTGAAAATTGTAGCTTGTTCGACGCCCTATAATGCGAAAGGGTTGCTAAAATCTGCGATTCGCGATCGCAATCCGGTGCTATTTTTTGAGCATGTCTTGTTGTACAACCTCAAGGAAGATTTACCGGAAGAGGAGTATTTGTTACCCCTCGACCGGGCGGAGGTGGTTCGCTCCGGTCAGGATGTGACGATTTTGACCTATTCTCGGATGCGCCATCATGTCATGCAGGCGGTGAAGACGCTGGAAAAAGAAGGGTTCGATCCAGAGGTCATCGATTTGATTTCCCTCAAACCTTTAGATTTTGAAGCCATTGGCGCTTCTATCCGCAAGACGCATCGGGTGGTGATTGTTGAAGAGTGCATGAAAACTGGGGGAATTGGGGCAGAATTGATTGCTTCGATTAACGAACGCTTTTTTGATGAACTCGATGCGCCGGTGATTCGCCTGTCTTCTCAGGATATTCCGACTCCCTATAATGGGATGTTAGAGAATTTGACGATTGTTCAGCCCCCGCAAATTGTCGAAGCGGTACAGAAGATGATCGCTCTTCAAGTTTAGAACGGCATATCACATTTGCACATTTTTGTCAAGTCCGCTCTGGAGCGGGCTTGCTTTGATTTCGGGAGGGCGATCGCGCCTTTGCCTCGATGCTCAATCCCAAAACGAGATATCATATCACTGATTGCAGGTTCTCAGCGTGATGGATCGCTCAGAAATCAAAATCATCAAAATTTTCTAACGGGGGTAAGGCTTAGACCCAACTACCCCAGCGATCGCCTTAATTTTATGGGATTGAGCTAAAGCCATTATGGGAAAACAGCGTTCTATATTAGCTTTGATTTTGGTGCTGGTCATTGCAGCCATTACGATCTTAGTCCGGGTACCCACGCAACTAGGTTTAGACTTGCGGGGGGGCGCGCAACTCACCCTCCAAGTTCTGACGACTGAAGAAGTTCCGGAAATTAACACCAGAGTCCTTGAAGCCGTACAGCGCGTTGTGGAAGGACGCGTTAATGCTTTAGGCGTTTCCGAATCCCTCGTACAAACCACCGGACAAGATCAACTGGTTATCCAACTTCCAGGCGTCAACGATCCAGCCCAAGCCGAACGGGTATTGGGAGGAACCGCACAACTCGAATTTCGCTCCCAACGTCCGGGTACTGAAGATCAATTTCCGATCGAATTTCAAATTCTCAGGACCCTAGAAGCGCAACAACAAGAACTGCGGGCTAGCGGTGACGAACAGGCCTTACAGGACAATCAAGCAGAAATCGAACGCCGCAATCAAGCCATTCTAGAACTTTTTGAACCCGTCGGCTTAACGGGGAGCAACCTCAATGACGCGTTTGCTCAACCCTTACCGGCAGGTAATAACTGGAATATTATTATCCGCTTTGATGCTCAAGGGGGCGATCGCTTTGCCGAATTGACCAAAAACTTAGCCGGAACCGGCCGCAGTATTGGGATTTTCCTTGACGATCGCATTATTAGCGCTCCCGTTGTCGGCGTTGAATTTGCAGAAACAGGCATTGTCGGCGGTAGCGCCTCCATTACCGGGAACTTTACCACCCAAGAAGCTAGCGATCTCGCCGTACAACTGCGAGGAGGTGCATTACCGGTTCCCGTGGAAGTCATCGAAAACCGCACCGTTGGGGCAACCCTCGGTCGCGATAGCATTCAACGCAGTATCTATGCAGGATTGGGCGGTTTAGTGCTGGTGCTGATCTTCATGGTGGTTTATTATCGCCTACCGGGTGCGATCGCCGATATTGCCCTCACCATTTACGCCTTATTCACCCTGGCGCTGTTTAACCTCCTCGGCGTTACCCTGACCTTACCGGGTATTGCTGGATTTATTCTCAGTATTGGGATGGCGGTTGACGCTAACGTGCTTATTTTTGAACGGACTCGCGAAGAGTTACGCACCGGGAAAAGCTTGTATCGTTCCGTAGAAGCCGGATTTTTCCGCGCCTTCTCCAGCATTCTCGATGGGAATGTCACCACCATTATTGCTTGTGCTGCTCTGTTCTGGCTCGGTTCTGGGTTAGTGCGAGGCTTTGCCTTAACCCTCGGTTTAGGCGTCGCTGTCAGCATGTTTACCGCCCTAACCTGTAGCCGCACGTTGATGCTGTTTGTGTTAACCATTCCAGCGCTGAGAAAACCAGAGTGGTTTTGTCCCAACCTACCGCCTACGGCAAAAGCCGCAACCCGCTAAGAAAAAATCTCAGACAACGGACGGCTTGCAATACTAAAATCAACATTGCGGCGCGTCGAATGTCGATTAGGATCACGAGTAACCAGCCAAAATGAAACTGCAAATTATTAAACAGCGATCGCTCTGGTGGGCTATTTCCGGCGCAGTTGTCCTCGCCGGAATTCTCTCAATGCTGATTTCGGTTTCGCGACCCGACATTCGCGCGCCGCTGCGACCGGGGTTAGACTTTATTGGGGGAACGCGCCTGCAACTCGAACGAGATTGCACGCAACCGGGGAATTGCGACGAACCCCTTGATGTCGCCCAAGTGCGAAACATCATGGCCGAGCAAGGTTTAGCCGGAAGCAGCATTCAAGTTTTAGGGGAAGAACGCCAAGCCTTAAGCATTCGCACCCGCGATTTGAATACAGAAGAAAGAACCTTACTGCAAGCAGCTTTAACCGAATCTCTCGGAACGTTTGACCCCCAGAGAACTCAAATTGACACGGTTGGGCCGACTTTGGGACGCCAACTGTTTATCGAAGGAATGTTAGCTTTGCTGGTTGCATTTGCTGGAATTACGCTCTATTTGACGTTCCGCTTCCAGCTAGACTATGCCTTCTTTGCGTTTGTGGCACTCTTTCACGATGTTTTCGTGACGTTGGGCATTTTCTCCATTCTGGGGTTAGTCATTGGTTTAGAAGTCGATAGCTTATTTATCGTGGCGCTACTGACCATTATCGGCTTCTCGGTTAACGATACCGTGGTGATTTACGACCGCGTTCGGGAAGTATTGCAACTCAATCCCGGCGAGCATATCAATGATGCGGTCAATGATGCGGTGAATCAAACCTTGAGTCGTTCCATTAATACCACGCTCACTACTCTCTTACCGCTGGTTGCCATTTTCTTCCTGGGCGGCGAAACGCTAAAATATTTTGCTTTAGCGCTGATTATTGGCTTTATTGCTGGCTCTTACTCTAGTATTTTTGTAGCAAGTTCTCTGCTGGCGTGGTGGCGGGAACGTACGGGTAAAGCGATCCTGGCGGAAGCGGTAACGGCTGAATCTGCGGATGAGCCTGAATCTGGAACTTAAAAGACGGTGAGTAAGTTGTCTAAGCCCAATTCGTCAAGTTCTCCAGAACTCGATCCTGGCTTTCAGACACAAGTTCAGCGCCTCCACGAACTGATTGTTTGGTGTCGTTGGCTGGTCGTTGGGGGGCTATGGTTGAGTATTGGGTTGTTGAGTTTGTGGGAGTTACGAGCTGAAATTGCGCTGTTGAGAGCCGGGTTTACTTGGGCTGCCGTACGCTATGGTTTATATGACCATCCTCTCCCGGCGTTAGGACTATCTTTATGCGTGGGGATGACGACGGCGGTGTTAGTTTGGCAAAGTCGTAATATTCTCCAAGGTCGCTCGCCCCATTACCAACGACAACTGGAAAGAAGTGTCTGTCGTATTCGCCAGCAAGGATCGACGCATCCTTTGTGGAAGTGGATTTGTAATTCTTAGACTCCTGGCTATTTTTTCAGAAACATAACGCATCGCTAACCCGATCGCTCTGTTGCGCTCATTCTTCCCCCGTGGAGACCCCCGTTATGCCCGCTCCGGTTAACGGTGGGAGGAAACGGGGGAAATTTTAGGGGAACAATCCCCCTAAAATTTCCAAATAACAGACTAGAAGTCTTCACAGAATAAATGATAGAATGTGAAGCATGACACAACGCGCCTACCGATACCGCTTTTACCCAACGCCAGAGCAAGAACAACTTTTGCGCCGCACGTTGGGTTGCGTTCGATTGGTCTACAACAAGGCGTTGCATACCCGCACTGAGGGCTGGTACGAAAGACAAGAACGGATTGACTACAAACAGACATCCGCTCTGCTGACGGAGTGGAAAAGGCAAGAAGAACTTGATTTCCTCAACGAAGTTAGCTGTGTACCGTTGCAGCAGGGATTGAGAAACCTGCAAAAAGCGTTTGCCAACTTCTGGGCAGGTCGTGCCAAGTACCCCAACTTCAAGAAAAAGCGCAATGGGGGTAGCGCTGAGTTTACCCGTTCTGCCTTTAAGTGGAAAGATGGGCAGTTGTGGCTGGCAAAGTGTTCCGAATCTCTGCCCATTCGTTGGAGTCGCACCCTTCCCGAAAACTGCGAACCTTCTACGGTGACGGTGAGACTGGATGCATCGGGACGATGGTTTGTCTCGCTCCTTGTTGAAGACCACACGGTAAAAGCACTGCCTCAAG
>JAAHGE010000292.1 GCA_010672635.1 Desertifilum sp. SIO1I2
TCTGTAGCTTAACGACCAGTCATTACCCAAGAAAAAAGCGGAGTCAAAAGGCTCCGCTTCTTGATTTTATCCTCTCACAACTGGGTTAGTTAACCGTAGAAGGTGCGGTTTGAGTATTATCGACTCCGGGAGATGTTTCTTGAGTGGGTGCTGTTTCGGTATTCGCTTCTGGGGAAACAGGCTGAGTCGTGTTAGATTGTTGCGGTGCTTCCGTTGTCGCGGGTGAAGTATTCGTCGTTTCCGGAACCGTCACATTCACGTTAGGTGCGGGTTGTTGGGGAACATCCACATTGACGTTAGGGGCGGGTTGTTCGGGAACGTTAACATTTACATTAGGTGCGGGAGACTGAGTGCTTGTTCCGGTGTCTGCGGGGGGAACAACAACTTCTCGCGTTCTTTCAATAATTGTTGTTTCGCGGTTGGGTTCCGTATTTCCTTGGGGAAGAACCACAGGCGCGGGTGAGGGAGCTACCGTGTCGGGTTCGCGGTTGAGATAGTATAGGGTTCCGGCGATGATACCGACTAAGGAAGCTAACGCTAAACCAATTAATAATCCTCTAGAGGCGCTTTCATCGCGTTCTGCGCGTCGAACGGCTTCTACTCGTTGTTCGGTGGTTCTACCGTGAACGTAGCCGTCACGATAGGCCATTTCATCGTTAGTGACTGGGCGACCGTTGACGCTACGGTTAAAAGCATCATCGCTAGTCGGAGTTTGATGGGGACGATTGGGATTAGTCATGGCTGTTAAAGAAGTGTTTGATTTCAACTTTTTACAAAGGATAAAAAATATAAAAGTTGCAACCCTTGCTTAGCGTGTTAATTGAAGAAATCGTTTTATCCTTTGATAGCTAGATTACTGGTTTCTAGCCCTAAAACCAATCGGCCCCAAGAGCGATCTTAAACAGGCTAATTTTCTATTCCAGAAGAGAGAAACAGGCTTTAGTTTCTAGGGAGGACATAGGCTTCTAGGTTAGTAATCTGCGGATCGGGGAGAGGGGCTAAAATGCGCCAAATAACGGTATAGGTACCATCTCGCCCTTGGCTGACGGGACGAAAGGCAACTAAGAGGTCGCTGCTGGGGGTATTTAAGATACGGTCGAGGTTGCGGCGATCGCGCGGATCGATCCGTTGCCCAGTTAGGAGAATTTCCGGCAATTCAAACTGAACTAAACGCATTACATAGGTTTGATTCAAGACAATCGGCGCTTGGGATTGCAGGGTTTGAGTTAAGCCTAATTCACCCACTTTTCCGGTAATAAATCGCCGCCGATCGACTTGCAAGGCTTCGAGTTGTGCGGGGGGACGATAGTCGAGGAAAAAGGAACGCAATTGCGGCGACAGATTAACGCGATCGCGGCTGAGAGTCGCATTCAACCGATCGATCGGCACATCCCCTACCCCGACCATAAACCCATAATTAAGCTGTCTGGGGATAATCTGAAATTGCCCATCCACGATCTGAACGGCGAGGCGGGGTGCAAAGGCTTCCGGTTCCACCTCTGGGGTTAATGGCGCATCTAAGCGGGCGGTACTTAAACCCATACTGGGCGTCCTCTCTGGCGCGGCGGCTTGTCCCACCGGAGGGGTTAGCGGGACGAGGGGCGTTTGTTCGGCGGGGGTGGGAATCAAGCGGTTGCGGAGTTCGCCAGGAGAAGTGGCGTAGAATTCAGCGGGTTGAATTCTGGCAATCCCGGTATTGGGTAGCGCCAGCACGCGGCTATAATCGGGAGATTGTTGAATGCGTTGCAGATCGGCATCCGGCGTTATGGGCGATCGCAATTCCCTAGGATTTAAAAACTGAGTTCCCACCGGAAATAACCCTTGCGCCCTAGCCGTCAGTTGTTGCGCCACTTGCAAGCGGGCCGTAATATCGACCGGAGGTGCGATCGCAGGTGGCGGGGGCGGTGCGTAACCGCTGATGGCCGTTTTTGCCGGCCGACCAATAATTGGCGAGGGGGGAGTCGTCGGTGCAGTCGCAGCAGAAGGGGTTAGCGGGCCAAAAGACTGCGCTGCAACCCCTGGCGGTTCGCCCCCAAGCGGTAATGGTCGTAACGGCGTAATATCGGTTAAAGCACCTAAGCGCCGATCCAGTTGAGGCAAAAGCGGCGATAGTTCTCGCGTTGTAGTGTAGAGGTTGCAGTAAACCTCAGTTTGCTCTGGACTCAGGCGAGAGGTGGTAGAAACGAGGGCTTCCAACGCGTCAGATTCTCCTGAAAGACCGCGAAACGTCGGCGCGCACAGCACATTCGGTAATGGATATTGATTTTGCAGAAATCGGTCAACCGAAGACAGATGCAAAACCAGTTGTCCTCGCGCCGTGCGGACTTGGTTGGGATCGGGAGATGCGATCGCCTCTTCAATCCTAGACAGCAGCGTAATTTGATCTTGCGTTAATTGTCGCGCCCTTACCCAAAAATTTTCTCGCACCTCGCTGGGGTTGGAAAACTGAGCCATAAATTCTCTGGCTTGAATGGGTTGCTGTCCTATCCAACTTAAGCCGATAACGAACAGTCCAACTGTGAATGACCTACGCATATCCCTCACCTCTTCATCAACTGTTATCCCATGTCCTGAATGCCTTACTATGGCACGGTTTCGCCAGGATGAGAAAACTCAATACCAGCAGACTTCTTTCGGAAGATAGAACACTATCTTATTCCAAGGGACTGATGAGGAGAGCAAGCACTGCCGCCTAAGCTGAGAGGAGGTCAAACTTCCACGCAGAATTTTGTACTTTTAACTTGCAGAGAACTGCAAGGGAGGAAAATATATGGTTTTAGGTCAACATCAGCGAGCGGTTGGTGTTTTCTCGACTCAACGAGAAGCCGAACGCGCCCTAGGCGAATTGCGAAACGCCGGATTTCCCATGCGGCAAGTTTCCATTATCGCTCAAAACGTTGAGGGTAGAGATAATTTTAGTGGTGCAGATATTCGTACAGAAGAAGGAAATCGGGCGGGCGAAGGCGCTGCTACGGGTGCAGTCACCGGCGGTGTCGTTGGCGGTTTAGTCGGCTTAATTGGTAGCCTCACCGCTTTAACCGTTCCCGGTTTTGGTCCATTAGTTGCAGGCGGAGCCTTAGCTTCCACCCTAACCGGAGGGGTTGTCGGTGCCGCCGCCGGGGGTTTAGTCGGTGCCTTAGTCGGTTTAGGCATTCCCGAAGATAAAGCGAAGATGTATAGCGATCGCGTTTCTCGCGGCGAGTACCTGGTTGTCGTCGATGGCACCTCCGAAGAAATTCGTTTAGCAGAGTCTTTACTCAACCGTCACGGTATTCATAACTGGGGCATTTTCCCGGCTAGTGATACCACCCGGCGAAATGACGACGCGATGGCAACAACCCCCCGTCGAGACTACGACGATCGCGATCCTAACCTCACACGACGCCACAAACGGGCTGTGGGCGTTTTCCCCACCCGCAATGCAACCTATAACGCCCTAGAATCGCTACGCAGTGCCAGCTTTAACATGGAACGGGTTTCTGTGATTACCCGCGACGCCAAACATGAAGATGATATTGCAGGCGTCGATGTTCAAGATAAGGTGGGTAACAAAGCCGATGAAGGCGCAGCCGCCGGTGCATTAACCGGGGGTGCCTTGGGTGGCGTTGCTGGCTTGTTAGTTGGTTTAGGAACCCTAGCCATTCCTGGAATTGGACCGATCCTGCTCGCCGGTGCAGAAGCGACTGCGATCGCCTCTACTTTAGCAGGTGCAGGCATTGGCGCAGCCGCAGGCGGTTTAATTGGCGCTTTAGTCGGTTTAGGCATTCCTGAAGAACGCGCCAAAGTCTACAACGATCGCGTTTCTCGCGGCGAGTACCTCGTTATGGTCAGCGGTACAGAAGATGAAATTCGCCACGCTGAAGCCATTCTCAACCAAGGTGGCGTTCAAGAATTAGGCATCTACGATGCACCCGACGATCTGCGCGATCGCACGACACCCCGTAGCGTGAATCCCACAACGCGGACTAACGATCTGCAATACGTCGATCCCAATCTGCGCTAACCCGCGTAGTGGATATCTAATACACCGGAGGCATTGCTCAGGCAATGTCTCTAATACTCTAAACCTGTTTCAAAACTTGTCAATATCCGGAGATTGTTAATCATGAAAAAGATTTTTCCCGTTTTACTCGGTGGTGCCCTCCTTTTAGGTGCAGTTGCTTGTACAGATGGCGCTCAAACCAGCGGTAATGCCCCTTCTAACACGAATGAAGCGGGTGAAGAACTCCAAACGCAAGAAAACCTAGAAGACGCAACCAGCGACACCCGTCAAGCCCAAATTGAATCTGACGAACGCGCCCGCCAAGATCGTCAAGGCGCAGTGGGCGACGAGGGTGAAGTCAGCGATGGAGATATCGAAAGCTTAGTCCGTAACAACCTAGAAACCAACCTTCCCACCTCCCAACTCCTAGTTGAAGCGGAAGATGGTGTCGTGACAGTAGCAGGTCAAGTGGCTTCTCAGCAAGACCTAGAACGGATTGAACCTCTCACCAAGGAAGTGCGAGGCGTCAAGAGCGTTCAAGTCAACGCTCAAGTCGGTACGCCTGCCGCAGGTCAATAACAAAATTAAAGGAAAATCTACGAATTAGGCAGGGTGTTGGTATTGGAGATTACAACATACTCCCGTAAGTATGTTAAATCTAATAACCATTGGAAGTATGACATCACCATACACCCAAAACCTAAAACCCGATGGTTCTTCGTCTGTTGCTATTTCCTGGGGCAACAGACTCTTTTTTTTAGTGCTGAGTGGAAAGTGCTGAGTGCTGAGTAGGTTCAAGAGTGCTGAGTGGGGGAAAGAGTGCTGAGTTGATAGTTACCAAGTTTTCCTGTCTCTTCTTCCCCAAATCCCAACTCCCAACTCCCTTCTTTCCCCCCATCTCCCCACCTCCCCATCCCCCCACCCTCTACAAAATGGCATCTAAGAGGACATCGCCGCCAAAACGGACAGCATCGGTGCAGGGTAAACCGGTTTCGGCTTGGGTTTGGGCGATCGCATCTCGTGCTTGCTCATCGCTCTCAATCTTAGCGGTATTTAAAGCAACTCCCGCGACTCGGATCGGGTGAGTGGCTCCGGCAATGCTGGCTACTTTTTCGTATAATTCGATCGCCTGGGGAAGGGGTGGGATTTCTACATCGGGGCAATTGTGAATCTGCGTTTGGCCCCAGCGATGCCCTAAAATCAGATGGGTGGGTTGCGAACCGCGAATTAAGGGTAAGGTGGCGGTGGAACCGGGATGCATGAGCGAACCTTGTCCTTCAATGTGCAAAATGTCAGACTCTGCTCCATATTTCAGAACTTGCTGTTCGACTGCACCGGCTGCAAAGTCAACTCGCACGGCATCTAAGGGAATGCCGGCTCCTGATATCATAATTCCAGCTTGACCTGTCCCAACAAAGCAAGACTTTAAACCGCGCTTTAAGCTGGTGCGATGCAGTTCTAAGCTAGTGGACATTTTCCCAATGCTCATATCCGTTCCCACGGTTAGCACTCGCAGACAGGATAGCTGACGCGCTTTGGCTGAGGCTATTCCTAAACCGGGGGGTTCTTGGCGGATATCCCAAATAAATTGTTCGCCTTGAAGTAACGGTTGCAATTCGGGATGAATACCCAGGGGAGTATGCAAGCCATTAACCACTGAAATTCCGGCGGCTACGGCTTGTTTTAATTCTGCAATCCATTCATCGGGTAAGGCACCCCCAGAAGGAGCAATCCCAATTGCGATCGCATCGGGTTGATAGGATAAAACTTCTGCAACAGAGGCAACTATTGGAACTTCGCGGGGAATGCGGGTGAGTTTCGTGACTGATTCTCCCGCAAATTCGCGATCGATAACGGCGACAATTTCCGCAGGCGAGTACCGTAAAAGGGCTAGTCCGGTTTTTCCCTGGCGGCGCTGCATTCCATCGTGGAGTAAAATCGCGATTTTGCCGTTTTGCAGTTTTGCTCTTTGTGCGTCGAGACTCATTTTATCTCAGAGGTTATGTTAATCAATAATCAATCTGCGATCGCGAGACTTGGCGATATCTTGTTCTTTGGGTGAGGGTTCTTCACCTCTGGTAACGCCTAAGCCGGGTAAGTCGTTGGGAATCAGTTTACTCTGTTGTAGGGTTGCGCCGCTGAAGGGATCGTCGAGGAGATTGAGGTGACTGTCTAGATCGAGGTAATCTGCAAAGGGGGCTAGCTGGGCGGCGGCGGTATTGGCTAGGCTACTATCGGAATAACAGCCGAACATGATTTGTAAGCCGCAAGCTTTGGCAGCGTGTACCATACGCAAGGCTTCAGTTAAACCGCCAGCTTTCATCAGTTTAATATTGATGCCATGTACTTTGTCGGCCAGTTT
>JAAHGE010000293.1 GCA_010672635.1 Desertifilum sp. SIO1I2
TAGCACCGAGTTCCGCTATACCCAGAACTTGGTGCTGGCTTAGGTTCTGGCCCTTATTATACGGAAGATCACGATAATCAGTTTGACATTATTTTAGCGGGAGATGAGGCGGCGATTAGCAAGATCGCAACCGTAGAAATTCCCGATTATACAACTACAAACTACAGCCCTATTTACAATCCCGGTGGCCCAGGAGACTCTCCAGTTGAGGGTTTTATCTACACACAGCCAGCCGCACCCCAGGTTTTTCCCGTTTTTAACAGTTTAGATAATCCCAGAGTAGTCAGCTATGCCTCACAGAATCTCGCTGATTATATGGTAGATACTAACCTGCCCGTTGCTTTCCGTCTCCAAGACCCCCGCACGGGTAGCCATTTCTGGACAGCCTCTTCCACAGAAGCTAATAATTTAGTAACCGCAGGTTGGAAATTCCAATCTGTTCCCTTTGCTGTCAATCCTCAAGATAGTTTTACCAGTAATATCTATCGCCTCTATAATTCCACGACAGGAGATCATTTACTAACAGCTTCGGAAGAAGAGAGAAGTAGCGCCATAGCTCAAGGTTACATCGATGAAGGGATTGCTTTCACTGCTTATACTACACCTTCTCCGGGTTTAGAAGAAGTTTATCGACTTTTCTCGCCTTTAGGAACCGATCGATTATATACAACTTCCGAACAAGAACGATTTCGTTGGGAAAAGTTGGGTTATCAGTTTGAAGGAGTTGCTTTCTATGCACCTTCATTTCCCAGCGATTCTACCATCACCCCTGTAGTTGACTATCAGCAGTTTCTCAGATACCAAAATCCAGCCGCCTCTACTCCCAGCGATACAATTAATGGCTTACCTTTGGCTCAACTCTTTGATGAAAATTACTATCTCAGCCAAATACCTGATGTTGCTAGCGCTGTTCGCAATGGTGATTTTTTGTCTGGCTATCAGCACTTTATCACCTTTGGCTGGAATGAGGGGCGCAACCCTAGCATTTTGTTTGATGAAAACTACTATCGAAGTCGCTATTCTGATGTTGATTTAGCGATCGCAAACAACACAATCTCCAGCGGACTAGCTCACTTCTTGAACTTTGGTCATCAAGAGCAGCGTAACCCCAGTGAGGCATTTAGTCAATCAGATTATTTGACAAATAACCCTGACGTTGCTGCTGCGGTAAACAATGGCAGCTTGCAAAGTGCTTTCCAACATTACATTACTTTTGGCGCAGATGAAGGACGTTTGCCCGATCTATTTCTGTACAACGAAGCCGATTATTTGCAGCATAATCCAGATGTTGCCAATGCGATCGCGAGTGATGTCTTTGCTGATGGCTATGAGCACTTTGTAAATTTTGGACAAACTGAAAAGCGAGTCCCAAGTTCCCTGTATAACGAGACAATGTATCTAGGCTTGAACTCTGATGTAGCAAATGCCGTTGCCAATGGAACCTTCAAAAGTGGCTTCCAGCACTACGAACTATTTGGTCGTTTTGAGGAAAGATTAATATAAGTATAGGCTGTTGGCTGTTGATTTGCGATCGTCGCTGCTGTTACTGATTACTAACTCATGCAAAACTTAACAGACTCCCACACCTACAGCTTGCACTCGGTGTGGGAGTCTGTCACTGAATTATGGAACAAGAGTTTTGGTTAAACCGAGGGAGAGTCAGGCGACTGTTGTTTGCGTTCTCGGAGTTTCAACAAGATTTCGGCGTGCATTTCGCGGGTAATGGGGTAGAAATAGGCTAAAATCATTCCCCCAATTAAGCACACCATCGGTAATGGCCCAATGGCGAGACGAATGGCCAGGATGGCAGATTCGGGTTGTTGTGGGAGGGGTTGTCCGGCGGCGGTTTCGATGTAACCGGCGGCTTCGAGGGCTACACCCACCAGAAATAAGCCGAGGGCTAAACCGATTTTTTGCAGGAGAACCATAAACGCATAAAAGATGCCTTCTCGCCGCTGCCCGGTGTTGAGTTCGTCGAGTTCAATCACATCGGGTAGCATTGACCAAGGAACGAGATAGGCGGTGGAAACGCCAAAACCCGCGAGAATAGAGAGGATATACATTAAGACAATTTGACCGGGTTGCAGCATCAGCAAGCCAAATTGGGCAATAATCCACAATCCCATTCCCATGAAGTACACGGCTTTTTTACCATACCGCTGGCTGACTTTGTTCCAAACCGAAAGCATGACTAAGGCGGTGCCTTGGACGGCGAGGGCGACGGTTGTAAAGGTTTGAATGGGCAATCCCATGTGGCTGACGACATAAAGCTGCAAAATGCTGGCGGTGACTTGCACGGCTAGCCAAGAACACAGGTAAATGCCAATCACGTAGAGGAAGGGACGGTTGCTAAAGGCGACGCGCAACTGTTGGGCGAGGGGAATGCTGGCGCTGGTGTCGGCGCGTTCGTTAAAGCGGCGTTCGGCTTGCATGACGCGATCGCGAATCCCAAAAATACAGGAGTATAAAGAGACGATCGCGATCGCAGTACAGACTAAGCCCAGAATCAAGTATTGCTGGGCGGGGTTGTCTCCCACGCTGAAAATCACCATCGCCAGCAGTAACGAGACGATACTCCCCCCAATGGAAAACATGAAGCGAAAGCTGTTGAGGCTGGTGCGTTCGTTATAGTCTTGGGTTAATTCTGGGGTGAGGGCAACGTAGGGGAGGTTAATGGAGGTGTAACCCAGATTAAACAGAATGCCAATCAGGACATAGTAGCCAAACAACAGCCCCACGTTGTTGAGGGGTGGAATAATCCACTGCAAGAGATAGAATATACCAAATGGAATGGCTCCATACATCATCCAGGGTAAGCGGCGTCCCCAACGATGGCGAGTGCGATCGCTCAAAACCCCGATAATCGGATCGTTAATCGCATCGGAAATCTTACCAATCATTAAGACCGTACCCGCTAACCCCGCCGGAATTCCGGCAACATTGGTGAAAAAAGGGAGTAGAAAAAAGATTAAGATATTCGCTGTAATCGCGGTTCCTAAATCCCCCGCCCCATAAGCGAGCTTGAGTGAAAAGCTTAATTTTTCCGAGTTGGCTGGCGTTTCAGAACTGGTACTGGTCATGGATATCCTGTGGATAGGCGATTCATTCACTGAAGGCGAGGATGATTCAGTTATATCTCAAGCAGTGACACTTCTCTACAGGGCGATCGCACCCTCGACGAACAGAACTCTAGAGCAGTTGTATGATCGTCCTTGATCCGATCGTTGCTTGGCGGCGTCAGGGTCTTTTGCTCAAACCTTCAATCCACAATTTAGACGCCATTATGTCGGATTTATATGTTTCTTGGTCTGAGTACAATCGCAAGATCGAACAGTTAGCGGTTAAAGTTTATCAATCGGGCTGGGATTTTAATCAAATTGTCTGTATTGCCAAAGGGGGTTTGCGGGTTGGCGATTTGCTGTGTCGCCTGTATAAAAAGCCGTTAGCGATTGTTGCTGCTTCATCTTACACGGGGCCTGAAAATCGAGTGCGGGGTGAAATTCGCTTTGCCCAGCATTTAACCATGACTTCGGAAAAGCTGGGAAACCGCGTCTTACTGGTAGACGATTTAGCTGATTCAGGTGTTTCTCTGCAAGAATGCGTGAAGTGGCTTCAGCAATATGATGGGCAAGAAATTGAGGAAATTCGCACGGGCGTTCTGTGGTGCAAAGCCTGTTCTATCTTAATTCCCGATTACTATGTCGATTATTTACCGGATAATCCGTGGATTCATCAACCGTTTGAACGCTATGAGGACTTGACGCTAGCGGAACTCGCCGCCCAGCATGAAGGACTGGCATCGGCGAGTGAGAGCGATCGCGTCTAAAATGCTAAAGAAGAGTGGGGAGAAGATTGTGCAGGAGTCGCAAAGTCAAAATCAACATCGGGATACCCAACCAGACTCACAACCAAAACCGATGAGTTTCACCGAACAGAAGGCGGTCGATTTTAAGCAAACGTTTGAGGATATCCCAGAAGCTTTACGCGATACTCCTGAAACTCAACCCTCTTCCCGTCTCCCTTTGATGGCGATGCTTTTAGGCGGATTGGGGCTAGGCGCGATCGCCCTTGGGTTAGGATTTTGGTATGTTGGACAATCTGCACCCACCCCAGTAGCATCGCCCTCTCCCGATACTTCACCACCTCTGGTTTCCTCAGACACTCCCTTACCCTCACCAACACCCACCGCGACAGAATCGCCCAATCCCCTAACTCAAGGGTTACTCGGCCATTTACCCTATGAAGAGGCCCCGACTGAGGAACTTGCACCGATCGTGCCTGATGGTAGTATTAAATTGCGGCGAGTGGCGGCGGCTCGATATCAGGAAATGGCGAATGCTGCCCGACGCGATGGCGTGGTTCTTGTCCCGATTTCTGGTTTTCGGTCGGTGAATGACCAAGATTACCTATTTTTTGACGTTAAAGCCCAACGGGGACAAGTGGCTACCCAACGCGCCCAAGTCAGCGCCCCTCCCGGCTATAGCGAACATCATACCGGCTACGCGGTGGATATTGGCGATGCGGATGTGCCCTCAACTCACCTCAGCCCAGATTTTGAGAATACGCGGGCGTTTCAATGGCTAAACCAAAACGCTGCCTACTATAGTTTTGAGATTTCCTTTCCGAGGGATAATCCCCAAGGGGTGAGTTACGAACCGTGGCATTGGCGCTTTGTTGGCGATAGCCATAGCTTAGAAACGTTTTATAAAGCCCATTCTTTGACGCAAAACGAGGGAGAACGATGAATCAAACATCTCTCAACTTAATAGCAATTTCTGTGTTTGCCATGACGCTATCGAGTTTATTAGGGCCGATGTTTCATCTTTCGCCCTTTATTCCGGCGGCGGCGACGTTTGGCGTGTTGAGTTTAGCCACCCTGGATGCAGTGACGTTGCAGGGGAAAGGACGCAATCTCCTATTGGATTTATTATCGGGGCGTTCGGCACAATATCGCGATCGCATTGTCCATCACGAAGCGGGTCATTTCCTGGTAGCCTATTTGTACAATATCCCGATTTCTGGATATACCCTCACCGCTTGGGAAGCCCTCCAGCAAGGACAACCGGGACAAGGGGGGGTGAGTTTTGATGATACAGAACTCGCAGCCCAATTCCAACAGGGTAGCCTGAGCGCCCAGTTGGTAGACCGTTATTTTACAGTCTGGATGGCGGGTTCTGCGGCGGAAAAGTTGGTGTATGGTGCGGTAGAAGGGGGGTATGATGACCGCCAGAAATTACGTTTATTATGGACGCAACAACTGAGGCGATCGCTATCAGAATGCGAAACCAAAGAAAGATTTGCCATTCTGCAAGCCCAGACCCTCCTCCAAACCCATTGGTCAGCCTACGAAGCCTTAGTAGACGCGATGAAACAGCGTAGCAGCGTCGCCCACTGTGTAGAGGTTATCGAACAATACCCCATTGAAGCCCATTCATAGTATACCGATCGGCCCAACTCCACCCTCTTCTTCCCCCCACCTCCCCATCTCCCCATCCCCCCATCCTCTTCTTCCCCAACTCCCTTCTTCCCTCACTATGACTCAGACTATTGACTTCCTCAGTCATCTTAATCCGTCCCAAAGATTGGCTGTTGAGCATTTTTGCGGCCCCTTGTTGGTGGTGGCGGGTGCAGGTTCCGGTAAAACGCGGGCGCTAACCTATCGGATAGCGAATTTAATTCTGCAACATCGAGTCGATCCCGAAAATATCCTAGCGGTGACATTTACCAATAAAGCAGCGCGGGAGATGAAAGAACGGATCGAAAAGCTATTTGCTCAACAGCTTTCGGCGAGTTTTACTGGGAAACCTTGGGAAGCGCTGAACCCAGACGAACAAACGCGAGTGCGATCGCGCATCTATAAAACCTATATTAAACCGCTTTGGGTGGGAACGTTTCACGCGCTTTGTGCCAAAATTCTCCGTTTTGATATCAATAAGTACAAGGATGAGAAAGGACGGAGTTGGAACCAGAATTTCTCTATTTTTGATGAAAGCGATGCTCAAAGCCTCGTGAAGCAAATTGTTACGCAACAACTCAATTTAGACGATAAAAAGTTTAATCATAAATCCGTTCGTTACGCGATTAGTAACGCCAAGAACCAAGGTTTATCGCCCCAAGAGTTTGAGCGTTCTCAGCCGAACTATCGCGGGAGAACCATTGCCCAAGTTTATAGCCTTTATCAGGATAAGCTAGCAGAAAATAATGCCCTAGATTTTGATGACCTAATTTTAGTCCCCGTCCAGCTATTCCAGCAAAACGAGCAAATCTTAGCCTATTGGCATCGCAAGTTCTGTCATATCTTAGTCGATGAATATCAAGATACCAACCGGACG
>JAAHGE010000294.1 GCA_010672635.1 Desertifilum sp. SIO1I2
TTTATCTTAATTCCTTCAATCTAGAAGAAAGGTTACATGCTAAAAATCACATTGAAAATAGAACCCTGTTATTCAGCGATGAAATTCAGCTCAGGGACGAGCAACTGAAACAGGATAATAATAAACGCCAAAATCATGAAGCTTTACTCTCTCAACAAGCCGCGCAACTTGCAGATTCTCAACTTGCTTTGATCAACCAAATGAGTATTCTTCAGTCTATTCTGGACAGTATTGGTGATGGCGTGATTGTCGTGGATCGTCAAGGTAGATTTTTGCTATTCAATCCAGCAGCTCGGCAAATGATTGCTAAAGAATCAGTCTATACAACTATTGTTGAATGGACAACCGATTATGAGTGCTATCGCTCCAATGGGATTACCCGTCATACCTGCGAAACCTTGCCTTTAACTCGTGCTGCTCAGGGAGAAGAAATTGAGCGAGAAGAAATTTATTTGCGCCATCGTCATTCTAGCCGAGAACTGTGGTTGAGTGTTAGTGCTAGACCCATCCGCAATGCTCAAGAGGATATTCGAGGAGGGGTCGCGGTTTTACATAACATTACCGAACGCAAGCAGGCAGAAATTGCACTGCAACAGCTTTTTCAACGCGAACGACTTCTCGGTCTATTAACGCGCAATCTTCATCGCTCTTTGGATCTTCAAGATTTGCTCAAGAATATTGTCGATGAAATCCGGCAATTGCTCAACTGCGATCGCGTTTTAATTTATCGCTTTCAACCCTCTGGTAAAGATGCGCTAATTGTTGAGGAATCTCTAAATACTCACTCTGCTTATCTTCCCTTACGCGACTGGAAAGTCCGCCATCTCTCTTTTACCGAACCCCCCCTAATTGAACAGTTTTGTCAAGGTCGCCTTTTAGCGTGCGAGGATATCCAAACGGCAAACCTTCATAAGGCAGATATTGAATTGCTGAAGGCGGTTGGCGTTCAATCTCTGCTAGTGGTTCCCATTCTACAAGCCGAAAAACTTTGGGGACTGCTGGTTATGCATGAATGCAGTCAAAAGCGACAATGGCAACCGATTGAAGTTGACTTAATGGAACAGTTGGCAACTCAAATTAATCTGGCAATTCAACAAGCAGAACTTTATTATCAACTGGCACAAGCGAATGCTGAATTACAAACGCTAGCCTCTATTGATGGACTTACGCAAATTGCCAACCGTCGGCGATTTGATGAATATCTCACCCAGGAATGGCGGCGCTTAAGCAGAGAAAAAGCACCTTTATCTTTAATTATTTGCGATATTGATTATTTTAAAGCTTATAACGATACCTACGGTCATCAAGCCGGAGATGCTTGTTTAAAGCAGGTGGCTTCTACAATTCGTTCTGTGGTTAAACGTCCGGCGGATTTAGTGGCGCGATATGGCGGGGAAGAATTCGCTGTGATTTTACCCAATACGTCCTTAGATGGGGCCGTATTACTTGCAGAAAGTATTCGATATCAAGTTAAAACGTTGCGAATTAAGCATCGTAGTTCGGCAATTAATCAGTATATCACGCTGAGTTTGGGGGTTGCCTCGCTGACGCCGAGTATGAAGGCAACTCCCTCTCAATTAATTGCAATTGCGGATAATAAGCTTTATGAAGCTAAGAATTTAGGACGCGATCGCGTTGTGATTCAATCTTATGTATAATTTGACGATCCTCTGCTTCTTAAATAGAATTATAGTTGATGCAGAGGGATGAATTTAAGTTAGTTTAAATTCTTGCAGCGCGGGTAAAAAGTTATGGTTTTCATGACCGGGACGACTCAATTTAATTAAGGCGAAACGCTGCACGGGAGTTAGGTTTTCCCACGCCTTTAGAGTAATTTTTTGGTTGAGTTCTTGAGTTTTTTCTTGTACCTGCTGGGGAATTTCAGTAGAATTTAACCAGGCGGGATGCGTTTCAATGGATAATTCTGAGGCGGGTTGTCCGGTTCGTTCTTGGATGAGGTTTTGTAAGAAGTTCCGATAGGTAAGAATTTCTTCAGGAGTTTCGCAGGGTCTATCTACTAAGGCTTGTCTTTCTGTAGGGTTAAATTGATGCCATTGATTAAGCTTAAGTTTAATTCCACAAGTGTCTAACTTGAGACGAACTTGCATGGGAATGCATCTTAAGGATTCTACAAAATCAGCTTCAAATTGAAAGAATTGACTCATTTTGGCGATCGGGATTTGGGGCAATTTTTTAGGATTGATCTTTGATCCGGGAAAGCCGAATTAAAAGATAGCTAATGGAAAGGGCTAAAATAGTGAGAGCCAAGGCAATTAGGTCTATGGCTTGCTTTTTTTCAAGATCGAAAATAATCACTTTTCGGGCAACAGCAATCAAGGAAGTAACAATCACTAATTCGACATGAATGACGTTGCGCTGGAGGTAAGCAGTGATATTTTCAAGTAATTCTAAAGCAATAAGAACATTTAGGAATAAACCAAAAATTTCAAATAGGGTGCGATTGAAAAAGCCAATGGGAGGGGTAAAGACTTGCTGAGTTAAGAAGTTAATTAGATCGAATAGACAGACAAAAATAATCCCGATCATCAATAGAGCAAGTATTTTGCTGACAATGACTTCAAGGCGATGAATAAATTTGAGAAAATGCTCGTTATCCGGATCGGAGATTGTAAGATTCCGGATATATTTTTTGAACCACCGCATTAATAGATCGCCTCACCTTGAAGACGGTTTTTACAATTGCACTGGCTGTTTGGCGATGGGGCGATCGCGCCTCCTTACCAAGCCCCCTCTAGGAAACTTCAATCAGTGGCGAACTGTCCCTCCTTGCCCACGGGAAAGGGGCATTAGAGAAGTTCAAGCTTGATTTAGGCTTGCTATCGGTCTATCCAGCTTGTGCTACCGATCGAGAACCTTAGCGCCTCCCTAATGTTTAGCCATCAGCGAAGGAGAGCTTACAGTCCCCATTTCTACAAATTCAGATTTAACTTTGCTCAATTGTACAGCACAAGCTTTCAGTTCAGGCTGGCTGGAATCGGGACAAGATTCAGAATGCGTTAAGGCATTCGCTTCGGCATTTTCCGCCCACAAACTGCCCCAATGCATGGGGACAAACACCGTTCCTGGCGCGATCGCTTTTGTCACCTTTACCGCAAACCGCGACTTCCCGCGCCGACTTTGAACGTCCACCCAATCATTTTCCACCACCCCCAACTTCAACGCATCGCGGGGATGAATCTCAACAAACGGTTGGGGATACATCTGTTGAATCTTCTCAATTCTCCCCGTTCGGGTTTGGGTGTGCCAATGCCCATAGAGGCGTCCGGTGGTGAGAACCAGGGGATAATCGGGATCGGGGGGTTCGGCTAACCCTCGCGAATGATAGGCCCCAAACCGGGCGCGTCCGTCTAGGGTCGGAAAGCGAAAATGGGTGTAGAGGCGCTTATTGGGTTCTCGGTTGGGTTGGGGATCGAAATGCTTTTCCAGGTTACTGTAAGGCCATTGGATCGGGCCATCGGCGAGGAGTTCGTGGCTTAAGCCAGACATATCGCAAACGCGACCTTGGGTCAATTGCACGTATTCCGCGTAAACTGCGGCTGAATTTGGGTAGGTAAAGCGATCGCCAAAACCCAAACGGCGGGCCACCTCTGCAAAAATCTCCCAGTCCGGCTTCGCTTCGCCCTTGGGCGGTCTAAACGCCTGACAGAGGGTGACAACCCGTTCGGAATTGGTCATTGTCCCGGTTTTCTCGCCCCATTGGGCAGCCGGTAACAAGACATGGGCAAACTCGGTGGTTTCTGTGGGATAGTAGGCATCTTGAACGATTGTAAAGGGCGATCGCGCCAACGCCGCCTTAGCCCGTTCGAGATCGGGCAAACTCACCGCCGGATTGGTCGCAACCACCCACAGCAGCCCAATTCCGCCACTTTCTAAGGCTTGCACCATTTCCCCGGCGGTGTATCCCGGTTGCGGCGAGATTTGACCCGGAGGCAGACCCCAAAAGGCTTCCACCTCCGCCCGATGCACCGAATTCTTCACCGATCGATACCCCGGTAACAGGCTAGATAACCCGCCGGCCTCGCGTCCTCCCATCGCGTTCGGCTGTCCGGTGAGGGAAAACGGCCCGCATCCGGGTTTACCTAGGGTTCCCGTCATCAGGTGCAGATTAATTAGCGATCGCACCTTCGCCGTCCCTTCCGAAGACTGATTCATCCCCATTGACCACAGGGAAATCGTCTTTTCCGACTCCGCCCAATAGCGGGCCACCTCTTCTAAAGATTCCAGGGGAATATCGCAGCGCTGCGCCACCCGTTCCGGCGTATACTCGCCAATTAACTGGGCAAATTCGGGAAAATGACTCGTACACTCATCAATAAACGGGGCATGAATGGCCCCCCACTGCATCAATAGGTAAGCAATGCCATTGAGGAGGTCAATATCCGTACCGGGTTTAATCGCGAGGTGCAAATCCGCCGCTTCCGCCGTCGCCGTTCGACGCGGATCGACGACCACCATTTTGACGCGGGGGTTGCGCTTGTGATACTTTCGCAGGCGATTAAAGGCGATCGGATGACATTCTGCTGCATTGGTACCAATTAAGAAGGCAAAATCGGTTTGTTCCAAATCCTCATAGCAGCAAGGCGGCCCATCAGAACCCAAACTTTGTTGATAGCCCATCACCGCCGAAGACATGCACAGGCGGGAGTTAGAATCAAAGTTATTGGTTTTTAGAAACCCTTTGAGTAACTTTTGGGCAATGTAATAGTCTTCCGTTTGCAGTTGACCGGAACCATACATGCAAATTCCCTGGGGACCGAGTTGTTGCTGCACTGCTTGCAGGCGAGTCACGATTAAATCTAACGCTTCATCCCAACTAGCGCGACGAAACGGTCGATCCAGCGATTCGCGGATCATCGGGTAGAAGAGTCGATCCTTATCCAAAGACTCAGCAATGGTTGCCCCTTTAACACAGACCATTCCCTGGCTAGAAGGGTGGCTGCGATCGCCTCTGACTTGCCAGATGGGGTTCCCTAGATCGTCTCGTTTCGTCGCTTTTCCCCGTTGGGCGGGGGGTAGCACCTCTAAACCGCACCCAACTCCACAGTATGGACAAAGCGTTTTAGTGATATCGTTCATCATTGAGTCAAAAGTCGTAGGTCATTTGCCAGGGCGATCCCAGAGCAAATCAAATCCTGCCTAAAAAAGGCTTAAGCCGCATCATCGCGAGCATAGCGATGATACAAGAAATCTAAAGCGTAGTTCCGCAGATCGTAGTAAGTCGGATCTTCCATAATTTGGGCGCGGTTGCGGGGACGGGGGAAGGGAATGTTTAGCACTTCTCCAATGGTTGCGGCCGGCCCGTTGGTCATCATCACCAAGCGATCGGCTAAGAACAGCGCCTCATCAATATCGTGGGTAATCATCAACACGGTGACTTGATGGCGTCGCCAAATCTCTAGGAGTTCTTCTTGCAAGTCTTCCCGCGTCAGGGGGTCTAGGGCCCCAAAGGGTTCGTCAAGGATTAACACCTGGGGACAAATGGCTAAGGCGCGCGCGATCGCCACCCGCTGTTTCATCCCGCCAGAAAGTTGGGTGGGTTTCTTATCAGCAGCTTCCTCTAAGCCAACTAGGGCGAGGTGTTCGCGGACAATTTCAATTTTCTCTTTTTTGGATTTGTGGGGGAAAACCGATTTCACCGCTAAATAGATATTTTCAAACGCGGTTTTCCAAGGCAGTAAGGAATAGTTTTGAAACACCACCATCCGATCGGGCCCCGGTTGGGTGACGACGCCAGTAGGGAGGCGGACTTCTCCGGTGGTAGGTTGAGTAAACCCGCCGACCATATTCAGCAATGTGGACTTACCGCAACCGGAGTGACCGATTAAACAGATAAATTCCCCTTCAGCGATCGTTAAATTGACGTTTTCCAAAACGGTGTAGGGCCCTGTTGGCGTGGGATACACCTTAGACAGGTTATCGAGGACTAGAAACGGTTTCGCTTCTGGAGTGGGGTTAGAAACGAGAGAGGGGTTGACGAGGGTATTGCTGTTAACCATGCGTTTGACTAAAACCAGGACTCATACTAGGCAATTTTCCGAAGGCGAGGCGAAGGCGTTGAAGTTTCATCGTTCGCCAGCATAATTTCTTGAATTTGAATGTCGCGCTTGATCGCCACTTGGTTGAGATAGCCGATGGGATCGTCGGGGTTGAAGACTTCACCCTCCCATAATTGAATGGGGGCGCGATCGCGTTCTGTATCTAAGAAGCCTAAACTTCTCGCTGCTTCGCTAAATACATCGACAGCGAAAACAAAGTTTCATGATATAGAAAATAATTCTCTAATAGAAGATTTTTGGGCTTA
>JAAHGE010000295.1 GCA_010672635.1 Desertifilum sp. SIO1I2
CTGCTACGCAGAAGCTAAAGCAACAGCACTCTTGTCCCCACTCAGCACGCTGCTACGCAGAAGCTAAAGCAACAGCACTCTTGTCCCCCATCCTCTTCTCCACTTGGAACTCACGATGCGGAACTGGGTACTTTCTTCCCCCCACCTCCCCACCTCCCCATCTCCCCATCCTCTTCACTCGCCCAACTTGAGGAAAATATCCGCCGTTCGAGTGGTGGGTGTCGTTCCATAGCTGCTCATCGATAGCGATCGCAAATGGTCAAACAGGGGTTTTCCCGCCAGTTCTAGGAGTTTTAAAACGGGGAGTTGTTTTTCTAGGATACTTTGGCTGGCGACCCAATCGAGGTAAACATATCCATCATTGGGCGATCGCAATGGCGAGATGGCTTCTAAAAATTCGCGACTTTCGCCTAAAGAACCCTCGCGTTTGGCTTGGATAACGCGATCCATTGCTTCAATGGAGGTTGTCAAGATTTCATAATCTTCAACGCGGGTGCGAACTCCTTGGACTTGAGCTTTGAGGATATTGCTTTCGTTGGCTTGGGAAACTGAGGTCAATTTCGTCCAAACGGTGATTTTTTGGTCGCCTAAGTCGAACGAGCCAATACTGTAACCCCGTTCTTTAGCGCGTTCGTCCAAACGATCAATTAAATTCTTCTCGGTTTCGGGCGTGCGTTGAGCGACAAAAATCCAATCGGGGGATTCGCGATCGCGGCGGGGTAATAAACCCAAGGCATAATGATTTTGTACAGCGCTAAAAATATCGCTTTCGAGGTTGACACCTGCACGCGCTTCTAAGTCTTTTTGGGGTTGCTCGAATAATTGAGCCAATACAGGATAGCCGGTAGCGCTTGATTGCACCTGCTGCCAGAACTGTTGTAGATTATCGCCGGCGATCCCTAAAGACACATCCTTTGGTAAGTAGTTAAGGATGGGTAAAGGTCTTGAAAGGGTGGGATCGGTTGGGGTGAGGGTTTGTCCGGGAGCAGCCAGCAAGAGGGTTTGGGCGATCGCGCCCTGACGATTGGCTTCAATGCCTACTGCTAAACTTTGGAAAACAGGATCGCTCAACGGTTCAGTTTTGGGCGCGTCTTCAGGGGGTGTAGATTTCCCGCGCTTGCGCGTTAGGGGTTGGGGTTGAGGAGCGCCGATCGGTTGCCAGAAGGCGCGAATTTGCGGCAGATTAAAGTGAATCAAAGCAATGGCGCGATCGCTCAATTGTTCCAGCACCGTTTGATAGTCCCCAGAACTGCTGAGATTGAGTTCCGGGACTTGAACGTTATTAATGGCTGCTTTTAAAACTTGAGGGTCATTGGCAAATAATACATAGTCCGCACCCACGACAGCGGTAGCAAAGGCGTTATTGAGGGTGGGTTTTTGGGTTTCTAGCAACAACTCGCCGTCGCCATTGGTGTAGATGAGCTTCACCCCTTTATAGGGTTCAAAGACTAAATCCGTTCCGGCGATCGCTTGTCTTTGCCAATATAAATCTAAAAGTTCGCGGGCGGCTTGGGGTTTGTGGGTGGTGGCGACTAGCAGATATCCCGGCTGACGCCCATTACTCGGATCGCGATCGCGATCGAAGGTGGTGACAGCTAGGGTCATTTCATCCCCCAACCAAGGCGCAATATCGCGTTGGTAATCTAAGCCGGTATTGGCCAGCAGGGAAGATTTAATTTGATTGAGTTCGGATCGCGATCGCCCTCGCTGACTTGGCTTTACTTCTAGCTGTCTTAAAGCCTCTAACTGGGTGGGATTGACCAGTAATGAGGCAACAATCGGCGCTTGTCGAGGAATAAACACCGCCGTTGTCGGATAGGCGATCGCGCTTCCCCGCAAAACCGCCAGGGGACTGTGCGCGAGTATCCAATAAACGCCCCCAACACTAATCAGGAGCAGTACAAGGACACTTGCAGCAAGAATTTGGAAAAAGGAGCGACGCTTCATCTATAGAAACTGAGACACCAAAGTCTATTATTTCAATAATTGCGTCCAATCGGCTTTTCTCATCCCTTGCAGAATGCCGAAACCTCGGTTCAATTACTTTCCCCAAACAATCTTTAACGATAATATTACGTTCCTTTAACGCTCAAACGGTAGAGTTCTAAGGTTTGTAGACCCAATTTTACTGGCTTAAAGGCTTGACTTCCCCGCCCCATAAATATCTGCTACCTGGGAAACCTAACTCGAAAAAGCCTTTTAAAACCCCTAACCCGCCAAGGTGAAGTCAAGCCCGCAGCCGCACACCTTGGAAAGAAGAGAACATATCGTGAGCAATCAACCCAAGCGTCCTCTCACTGGCGGCGATGAACCCGTCTGTAACTTCTCTAATAATCCTCTGTTTGCCGATATTCTGAACAGTCGCTTGCAGCGGCGTCAGGTACTCAGAGGGGGAATTGCAGCCGCAGTCGCCACCCTCTTTAGTCGCGATCGCATTACTCAGAGGCTCGCTTCCCCCGCAGTCGCCGCCAGCAGCCCCCTATTGGGTTTTAACCCCATCCCCGTTAGCACAGCCGATACCATCGTTGTTCCTGAAGGTTACAGCGCCCAAGTCCTCATCCCTTGGGGCGAACCGATTGCGGGAAGTTATCCCAGCTATCGCTTAGACAATAGCGGGGCCGAACAGGGAATGCAAATCGGTCAGCACCACGACGGGATGCACTTTTTCCCCATTGAAGGTCAATCGCCCGATCGCGGTAGTTCTACAGAAGGTCTGTTAGTCGTCAATCATGAATATGTAGAACCGCGCTATCTGCACGCCGCCGCAGTCGGTCAAGCTTTAGATTCTGAGGGATTTCCCCTCAAAAGCGATGGTAAGCGGGACGCCGATCAAGTCCTTAAAGAAATGAACGGACATGGGGTGAGTATCGTTCGCGTCGCCAACCAAAATGGGCGTTGGAGTGTCGTGCGCGATGCTCGTAACCGCCGAATTACCGCCTTAACCCCGATGGAACTTCAAGGCCCGGTTCGGGGTTCAGATTGGGTGAAAACCCAGTATAGCCCTGATGGGACCCGCACGCGGGGAACAATCAACAACTGCGCGCATGGGGTAACGCCTTGGAATACCTACCTCACCGCCGAGGAAAACTGGGCGGGTTATTTTCGCAATGGCGACGCCAACCCACCCCGCGAACACAGCCGCTATGGCGTCAGTAAAGAGGCTTCCCGCTACGGCTGGGATCTCGCCGATAATGGCGCAGACGAATACATTCGCTTTGATGCTTCCACAAAAGCCGCTAGCCCCACCCAAGATTACCGCAACGAACCCAACACCTTTGGCTGGATCGTTGAAATTGATCCCTTTAATCCCGATAGCGTCCCCCAAAAGCGAACCGCTTTGGGTCGTTTCGCCCACGAAGGCGTCATTTTCCAACCCGCCGTTGAAGGTCGCCCTATTGTCTGCTACTCCGGGGATGATGCGCGGTTTGAGTATGTCTATAAGTATGTTTCCGCCCAACCCTACTCGCGAGCAACCGCCGGGGGTCACTTATTGGACAATGGCACGCTGTACGTAGCGCGGTTCAAAGACGATGGAACGGGCGAATGGCTGCCGCTAGTCTTTGGTCGGAACGGGTTGACGCCGGAAAATGGCTTCCGCAGTCAAGCCGATGTGTTGGTCAATACGCGCAGCGCGGCGGATTTTGTGGGCGCAACCAAGATGGATCGACCGGAATGGGGCGCGGTTGATAGCAGTACGGGGACGGTTTACTTTACCTTAACCAACAATACGCGACGCACCGCAGAACAAACGGATGCACCGAACCCCCGTCCCAGCAATCAATGGGGCCATATTATTCGCTGGAATGAAATGGGCGATCCTACCGCGCAAACTTTCCAGTGGGAATTGTTTGTTCTGGCTGGTTCGGAGTCCGATAGCCGCAAACTGAATGGTAAGGGTCTAAGCGCGGATAATATTTTTGCGTGTCCTGATGGGTTGTGGTGCGATGCTGGCGGTCGCCTGTGGATTCAAACCGATATTAGCGAAAGCGAAATGAATAAGGGGGATTATGCCCAGTTTGGCAATAACCAAATGCTGGCGGCTGACCCCAAAACGGGAGAAATCCGTCGCTTTTTAACGGGGCCTATCGGTCAAGAAATTACTGGGGTGGTTTCAACGCCCGATCGACGCACCCTGTTTATTAACGTGCAGCATCCCGGTGCAACTGTAACCGAACAGGACTTTGCGGCGGGTCGGTTGAACTCTCGCTGGCCGGATCAAAATCAGCAAATCTACCCTCGATCCGCCACGGTAGTGATTACCAAAAATGATGGCGGCGTTATTGGTTCGTAAGACCTAAATCGCTGTGAGTAAGCGCGATTCTCTGGAGGGGGAATCGCTTTTTTCTTGAGTATCAATAGATTTGAATCCCAGAACCCAGTACGATAGACAATGGACAGATGATCGATCGCTTAACAAACCCATGACGACGGATAGCGGACAAGTAACGAAACGACGTGCTGTTTTTCCTTTCACGGCGATCGTCGGCCAGGAAGAGATGAAACTGGCACTTTTATTGAATATAATTGACCCCAAAGTGGGTGGGGTAATGATTATGGGCGATCGCGGAACGGGGAAATCCACCACGATCCGCGCCTTAGCCGACTTATTACCGGAAATTGAGGTGGTTGCTGATGACCCGTTCAATAGCCATCCTAGCGATATTGAGTTGATGAGCGATGAGGTGAAAGAACGCCTCTTCCAACAACAGGAAATTCCGGTAGCGCGCAAAAAAGTTCAGATGGTCGATCTGCCTCTAGGGGCAACGGAAGACCGCGTTTGCGGCACGATTGATATTGAAAAAGCCCTGTCTGAAGGGGTAAAAGCGTTTGAACCGGGCTTATTAGCCAAAGCCAATCGCGGCATTCTGTACGTGGATGAGGTGAACTTGCTCGACGATCACTTGGTTGACGTTCTCCTCGACTCGGCGGCGAGTGGTTGGAATACGGTCGAACGGGAAGGGATTTCTATTCGTCACCCGGCGCGGTTCGTTCTCGTCGGTTCGGGGAACCCAGAAGAAGGCGAACTCCGACCCCAGTTACTTGACCGTTTTGGGATGCACGCTGAAATCCGCACGGTCAAAGAGCCTGCATTGCGCGTGCAAATTGTGGAACAGCGTTCGGCGTTTGACCAAAATCCCCAGGAATTTTTAACGCAATATCAAGCCCAGCAAGATGAGTTGCAAACTAAACTGGTGACAGCCCAGCAACTCTTACCTTCGGTGCAAATTGATTACGATCTGCGGGTGCAAATTTCCCAAGTTTGTTCGGAATTAGACGTAGATGGCTTGCGGGGAGATTTAGTCACCAACCGCGCAGCTAAAGCGCTAGCCGCCTTTGAAGGTCGTACGGAAGTGACTGTAGACGATATTTCTCGCGTTGTCACCCTCTGCTTGCGCCACCGTTTGCGTAAAGATCCCCTAGAGTCGATTGATTCGGGATCGAAGGTGCAAAAGGTCTTCTGTCGCGTGTTTGGAATAGCAGAACCCGAAGAACTCGGATCGGCAAATGGTCGTCCGGCGGGCGTTCGGTAAAATTTCCTCTATAACAAGCGACTTTCAATTCTTGTGCGGTGCGGGCGTTTTGCCCGCCAACTCCAGATCCCGTGAATTCAGTTATTTCTCAAGCCAGTCCTGAGTCTAAGCCGTTAGGAATTAAAAAGCGAATTCTGGGTTTAGATCCAGGGTTGGCGTCTTTGGGTTTTGGCATTATTGATTGCGAGGCGGATGAGAACAAGGAAACTCAATCCCTGACGACACTTGACTTTGGGGTGATTAAGACGCCAGCCTCCGATAAAATGGGCGATCGCCTTTGTACCATCTACGACGATCTGCACCAACTCATCCAACAATGGCAACCCGATTTAGCCTCAGTCGAAAAACTCTTTTTTTATCGTATGGGCAATACCATTGCAGTGGCTCAAGCTAGAGGCGTCCTCACATTGGTTCTAGCCCAGGCGAAATTAGATTTTTGCGAATTCACCCCGGCACAGGTGAAACAAACCCTTACAGGCTACGGGAACGCCGATAAGGGGCAAGTTCAAGAGGCTGTCACCCGCGAGTTAGCCTTAGATTATCTCCCCAAACCGGATGACGCTGCCGACGGTTTGGCTCTGGCCTTAACCGCTTGGATTGTCTTATGACGGTTTACGATGATATTTACGAGATTGTCCGCCAAATTCCTAGAGGGAAGGTGGCAACCTATGGACAAATTGCCGATTTAGCGCAACTGTATGGTAAGGCGCGGTTGGTGGGATATGCCCTTTATC
>JAAHGE010000296.1 GCA_010672635.1 Desertifilum sp. SIO1I2
TCCTCCACATCTTGCACTAAATTCTCGGTGGGATTCGTTGCAAGATGTGGAGGTGGGGAAAGCGGTGAGAACCACTCAACCTCAAGAGTGGATGGCGTTTCGGTCTACGGGGCAAAAAGATGAGTATTTCCCGGTTAGCGCCCAACAAATGCGACAGGGATGGTATCGCCTAAAGCATCCGATACAACAGGGGGTAAGGCAAGAATTAGATATTGCAGCGACGATAGAGGAAATGAAGCGACGGGGGAAAACAGTTGCACCTGTGTTGAAGCCTCGACGACGGAAACAAAGCCCTTTGGTTTTATTGATTGACTACCGGGGTTCTATGCAGCCGTTTCACATTCTGGCGCGTCAGTTGGTGATGACGGCACAGCAGGCGGGATGTTTAGAGTCAGAGAATTGCTACTACTTTAATAATTATCCCCAGGAGACGCTGTACGGCGATGCTGATTTTGATACGGAAGTTTTGGTAACGGATTTCTTTGCCCAATTGAATCCAGAGTGGACGGTAGTATTAATTTTTAGTGATGCGGGGGCGACTCAAGGGGATTTGAACCGCAGGCGCTTGCGGGAAACTACAGATTTTCTAGAACAGTTGCAGCGACGTGTTAAGGCGATGGTGTGGTTGAATCCTTTACCGGAATCTCGTTGGGAAGACTGGTGGGAAAGGACAACCACTGCGGGAGAAATTCATCGGTTGAAAACGATTAAAATGTTTCCTGCCGATTATGCAGGTTGGTTGCAAGCAATGCAGGTGTTGCAATGAACAACGCCGTAGAGATTGACCCAAAACTTAGGGATGCGAATCAACGCATTCAAGACTTTGAGCAGCGTTTTGGCGAACTGCATTTAGAATTTGCTTGTCATGCGGCGTTTCCTTTGGCGCTGACACCCGATTTGCTCTATCGCTTGCGAGACTATCTGTTGAAGCGAGAAACCTCAGAGACAGTGGCACCGAGAAACAGAAACCGGGTTTCTGGCAACAGTGAGGGAGAAACCGATGAGTTCTCAGAGAAACCCGGTTTCTTTATAAGAATTGAGGGAGAAACCGATGAGTCTCAGAAAAACCCGGTTTCTTTACCCTCGCAGCGGTTGCAGGTGCCTTGGTTGGCGGTGGCGGATTTGCTGGCGTCGCGGTTGTGTTATGAAATTGGGCGAGAGTTGTATGAAATGGAACCCAGCGTTCGCAAGTTGTTGTTAGAGCGTTTAGCTGAACGGTATGGGGAAGCGCGACTGGGGGAACTTTCTGACTTTTTACTGAAGTATATTAAACGTCATTTTCGGTTTGGTCGGGATATTAAGCAGGCGCAGTTTTGGACGGCTTTGGCGTATGCGAAACCGGGGGAAGCAGCTCAAGAAATTGCAGTGGAGTTGAACCGTCTGTTGCAACGACCGAATTTTTCGCTGTGGTTGCAGAAGGCTTCTTTGCTAGAAACGCTGGCAGAACCGTTAAAAGGATACGAACCGCTATTGACTCTAGCTGAAGCGATGGGAAATTGGGCGAAGGGCGAATCTGTGCTGGCAGAACAGCAGTTGAGTGAGTTGCGAGAACAAAAGGGGACTGTTTTGCAGGTGGCAGAGGTGAAGATTAATTTGCCGCCACCTGCGATAGTTGTGAAACCCTTTAGCTTTGAGACGGTGCGGGTGAACCGACGGGGGGAAGAAGTGGCGCGGGAAACGCACCAGGCGCGGTATTTTACCGAGGACTTGGGGCAGGGAGTGATGCTGGAGATGGTTGAGATTCCGGGGGGGACATTTTTGATGGGTTCGCCGGAAGGGGAGGGACTTGAGGACGAAAAGCCGCAGCATGAGGTGACGGTGCCAGCATTCTTTATGGCGAAATATCCAGTGACGCAGGCGCAGTGGCGGGCGGTGGCAGCGTTTCTCCAGGTGGAACGGAGTTTAGAGGCTGACCCGGCGAATTTTAAGGGAGATAATCGTCCTGTAGAGCAGGTTTCTTGGTTTGATGCGGTGGAGTTTTGCGCCCGTTTGTCGAAGAAGGTGGGGCGGGAGTATAGTTTACCCAGCGAGGCGCAATGGGAATATGCGTGTCGGGCAAAGACGACAACGCCGTTTTATTTTGGGGAGACGATAACCTCAAAGTTGGCTAATTATCAAGCAGAGGATGAAACAATAGGAGGTACTTTGTACAAAGGAACTTATGCTGATGAACCTCAAGGAGAGTATCGAAAGGCAACAACCCCTGTCGGTAGTTTTCCCCCGAATGCTTTTGGTTTGTACGATATGCATGGAAATGTTTGGGAGTGGTGTTTAGATGATTGGCATAGTAATTATGAAGGTGCGCCGACGGATGCGAGAGTATGGAAAAAAGATAATGATAATGATAATCAATCTAATAAGCTGCTGCGGGGTGGTTCTTGGTACCTCTATCCTGATTACTGCCGTTCAGCGTACCGCCTCAACAGCTCCCCCGGCTTCGATAACCACTTTATCGGCTTTCGGGTGGCGTGCGGGGCTGCGGGGACTCTGTAGCCCTTTATACTCTTTCCCTTTTGCCCTTTTCCCTCTTTTCTTTACCCTTAGCGAGCGAAGCGAGCCTTAAATTTTTTTTCAGAAAATGGACGATTTACCCATCATTCAAAAAACTTACGATCTAATCAAGTGGTATGTACCCATCTTAAATCGTTTGCCGCGCCAACATCGATATTTCTTGGGCGACAGAATTATCACTGGTCTCTATGAAATTTTAGATGCCCTGATTATAGCAAAATATGCCAAAGAAAAACAGTCGCAACTCGAAGCCCTCAATAGCAAACTCGACATTCTCCGCCATCAAACCCGCCTGCTATTCGATTTTCAGTTAATTTCTGTTAACCGCTACGAGTATGCTAGCCAATTAATTAACCAAGTTGGGGTAGACTTGGGAGGTTGGATTAAACAACAGCGCCAGCGCCAACAAACGTTATGAAACGATATGGTAACCTTTATCCCCAAATTACAACCTTTGAAAACCTCCTGCAATCGGCTAAAAAGGCACAACGGGGCAAACGCTTTCAAGATAGCATTCTAGAATTTAATTACGATTTAGAAACCGAACTTTTACAACTTCAATCTGAGCTACAAACGCAAACCTATCAACCGGGCGAGTATCAAACCTTTACTATCTACGAACCCAAATGCCGCATCATCTCAGCCGCCCCCTATCGAGATCGGGTGGTACACCATGCTTTATGTAATATCATTACTCCCATCTTTGAGCGGACTTTTATTCAAGATTCTTATGCAAATCGGGTTAACTTTGGGACGCACAAAGCCTTAAAACGCTTCGTCGAGTTTGCCCGTTCCAGTCGCTATGTTCTTCAGTGCGATATCCGTAAATTTTTTCCAACAATCGATCGCGAAATTCTCAAAGATTTATTCAGACGCAAATTGAAATGTCCAGATACGCTTTGGTTAATTGACACGATTATTGATAATGGGAATCCCCAAGAACCCGTTTTAGATTATTTTCCGGGCGACGACTTGCTAACGCCCCTACAACGAGCTAAAGGTTTACCGATTGGCAATCTCACCAGTCAGTTTTCTGCGAATGTTTATCTTAATGGTTTCGACCATTTTGTCAAAGAAAAACTTAGAGCTTCTAAATACATTCGATACGTTGACGATTTTGCTTTATTTTCCGACGATCGCGAATTTCTGGCTCAAGCTAGAGTTGCTATAGAAGAGTATTTAGCCCAACTCCGTTTAAAGATTCACCCGATTAAAAGTCAACTGTTTGAAACTCAGTATGGAGCCACTTTTTTAGGCTTCCGCGTCTTCCCAGATACCCTGCGAGTCCGTACAGAGAATTTGCGACGGGCCAGACGCAGGCTCAAGCGGCTGCAAATCCATTACACAAGCGGTAAAATAACAGCGCACCAAATCCGCCAATCTCTGCAAAGCTGGGTAGCCCATCTTATGCAAGGGGATACTTGGCAGTTGCGCCAACAGATATTTACTACTCTGGTCTTTGCCAGAGGGTAAAGAAGGGGCAGGCACCCTAGCTGCTGCGGGGTGGTTCTTGGAACAACAATCCTGATAACTGCCGTTCAGCGAACCGCAACAACAACTCCCCCGACAACGATAACAACAATATCGGCTTTCGGGTGGCGTGCGGGGCTGCGAGGACTCTGGCGCACCAGAACTGGCAAATGGGAATTTGTCGGGCGCGTCAAGTCAGAATCCAGACCTGTTCCTGAGATGCTAGTAATAGTATCCAAAAATCAACCCAGAGTGAGGCAGCTTGGTAAGGAAACTGAACAGTTGCTTCACTCTTCTTGTCAAGAAGATTAGCGATTAAGATGGTCGCACTACAAGCATTTTGTGATACTTAATTGAAGTAGATAGGTGCAATTGTTGGTAAGATGACCGCGTAACTCATGCTGATGTTGGGTTTCCTTCGTCTACCCAACCTACGGCTGACTTTCAGGGTTCTGACTATTGCGATTTGGCTTGAAAGGCTTGCCAGTAATAACCCTGACTTCCCGGTAAACTTTTACAGGGGATAGCTTGACGCTGACAGGCGGCGAGGAGTTGCTGAATCTGCGACTCGTTTATACTATAGAATTCAATCAAAGGGCCGGGTTGATTTCGGTGGGGTAGGTCTGGGAGATAAGGTGCGTATAACGACTCTGGGGAAAAGGGAATTTTTGCCTTATCTACGGTATAGGGAGAAATTTGCACCACCCAGCCGGGGTTTTCCGGGTTTAGGGGAAACTCTAAGGCGATAGGATTGCTGTAGAGGAGTCTATCGTGGGAGAAGCTATCAAAAATTATCCAATCTAGGATACTTTCTTGTTCTCGCAACTTTGCAAACCCGGATTGAAAGTATTCTGGATTTTGAGAACGATGGGTGAGATAGGTTTGAATCTGAATCGGGAATTGTCGTAAAATTGGACGAACATAACCCCCACTATAGAGATTAATCGGGGTTTGTCTGAAACTCGGATCTTGGAGGAGTTGCGAGAGTTGGGTTCGGGTATCCGTTTGGCGGATGATAGTATTGTGCAGCGTGGCGTAGAAAACATTGGGAACCAGAAGCAAAAAGGTGACTGCACCTACCCCAATCTGTTGTTTTAGCTTAAAACGATTCTGGAGAAATTGGCTGATTTCCTCAGCACCCATTGCCGTGAATACCGCTAAACTGGGTAGCACAGGCAGCATATAGCGCTGAAACCCTAGCACGGAACTGCCAATAAGTCCATAAAATAAAACTGGGAAAATCAGCACGCTTAACTTGCGAGTTGCTAAAATTCTTTGATTTCTCAACAAACTCACAAACCCAACACCCGCCAAGCCTAAAGCCAAACTCCCATAACCCCAATAGAGAGAATGGCGCAAATGAAACCCCCAGCCATTAAGGGTTTCATACCCATAATGCCCGATTTTGGCATGGTTGGCTTCAAACAGAATGGCTTCTTGAAAACTTTGATAGGCCTGCGAGTCTAATAGAATAAAAGGATTCGTCAGGAAGAATGCGATCGCGCTGGCTCCCAGTACAATCAAACTATCCCCTATCCATCGCCAAACGGGTTGCTTTTCTCCCCGCCACCCCAACGCCACCACCATCGCGGGATAAACTAAAATCCCGTTATACTTCGCAGAAGTCGCCAACCCTAAAACTATCCCCAAAATCAATAACTTTCCCACGCCTAACTTTCCCGGTTGTTGGGTAAAATACAGAGTGAGCCAAAGGGTGGCGATACATAAAGCGGCTAGAGGAATATCCACCGTTAGATAATGACTATGCGACACCCAGAGAAATGACGTAGCCAGCATTAAACCCGCAAGTAAACTAAGATACCGCTTCCCGGTTAACTCCCACGTCACCCCGTAGGTACACAAAACCCCCAGTAGGGAAAACGCCACAGTGACGAGATGTCCGGGAATGAGAAAAAAGGGGGTAAACTCTGTTAAGCTTCCCGCCTGCCATAGACTCGCCCAATTGATGCCAAAAATCGGTAAAATCTGAAATAGGCTGGCATAGACTAGGGCGTGACAATAGATAACCAAACCAGGATAGTTAAAAAACTGAGGGTTCCAGCCATTTTTCAGAAAAGTCTGTATCGCTTTCCAAACCACCGTATCGGGATGATACTTGGCGACACCCCCAGCCATTCCCAAAACGAGACAAACAACCGATAATAACGCTAAGTCTTGAAGAGTGCGCTTCACAGCTTCATCCGCTTAAATAGAGGTTCTGGGATAGACCGAATGATCGCCATAATTCCCCACCAAAAGCTAGGGGTATACAAGATATCCTG
>JAAHGE010000297.1 GCA_010672635.1 Desertifilum sp. SIO1I2
TGGAACATGGCAACGCCTGCATAGGTTCCTCCAGTTCCAGTTGCGGCTACCCACGCATCCACTTTTCCGTCCGTTTGCTGCCAAATTTCTGGGCCAGTCGTTTCATAATGAGATTGGCGGTTGGCGAGGTTGTCAAACTGATTCGCCCAAATGGCGTTTTCCATTTCGGCGGCGACTCTGCCGGAAAGTTTAACGTAGTTATTGGGGTCTTTATAGGGAACTGCGGGAACGGTGCGAACTTCTGCGCCGAGGGTTCTCAAGGTGTCTATCTTTTCTTGAGATTGTGTGTCGGGGATGATGATTAAGCATTTATAGCCTTTGGCGTTGCAAATATGCGCTAAACCAATCCCTGTGTTACCTGCGGTTCCTTCGACAACGGTTCCACCTGGTTTGAGCAAGCCTTTTTCTTCTGCATCTTGGATAATATAGAGGGCTGCCCGGTCTTTGACAGAACCGCCAGGGTTGAGAAATTCAGCTTTCCCCAGGATTTCGCATCCGGTTTCCTCGCTAAAGCTGTTGAGGCGGATTAGGGGGGTGTTACCCACGGTTGCAATAAATCCGTCTTTAATATCCATTCTGAGTTGTCACCTTAGTTTTCGCCTATCAAGATTTTGACTTATATTGAGTGCTTCTCTAAGTGCTGAGTGGGTTCATGAGTGCTGAGTGTAAAGTGCTGAGTGCTGAGTTCCGTAGCTTGCACGCCAAGTAGCGGTGTTCTGAGTTCCGAGAAGTCTAGTAATAAGTCAGTATTTACCCCTTCTTCCCCCCAACTCCCAATTCCCCCATCCCCCCATCCTCTTCCCCCAATTCCCAAAAAAAGGCGGGTACTTCCCACCTTTTTGCTGACTTTCTGCAAGTTTGGGTTAGTTGTAGATGTTCTCGGTTTGGAATGAGGTTTCGGTTGTGGACGAAGTTTTGACTTTGGCTTTGGCTTTGGCTGCGCTTTTTTTCAAGGCTTGCAGGCGGGCTTCGTATTTGACGCGCTGGCGTTTTTTCAGGCTTTGTTCGATGAGGACTTTTAGGGCGCTACCTAGACTTTTGTAGGCGTTAGGCAAAGTATAGCCAAAACGGGTGGCCAGCGCGATCGCCTTTTCGTCGGCTTCAATCGCTTCTTTGAGGTTGCGTTCGCTGTTATTCTTTTGGAAGAGTCGCCAGCCGGATACGCCACACAGGGCAAGGGCGAGGATTAGTAATAATCCATCTTGTACCCATAATTCGCCGACTGCACCGCCTAAACCGATGGCGAGGGCGGCCATTTCCCAGCCGTCTTTGGGGATGGTATCATTTTGAATTCGGGCGACTTCATGCCAAAAGAGCAGGTTGCGTTGGTCGATGGCGAGTTGATCCCATTTGGCGAGATCGATTTGGATTTCGACCTCATCATTGCCTATTTCTTCTGAGCGAATCAAGGGGGGGTTAACTTCTGCGGTTCCTTCTACCATCACCCAACTTTGCAATTCGGGTGGAAGCAAGCCTTTTAAGCGCCGAAGTTCGTTCATTTCAGCTCTAGCTGAAGAAGTCGCATAAGATGTCATATATTCAGTCCTAGCACGCTGGCTTTCAAACAATAAGTGTGTTTTCTAGGAGTATATCCTGCTCAGACCTATAGAACAGATCCCGGAATACCGATCGCGGTTCTCCTATTATTGTGCCTTGTCGGTTGCGATCGCGTCTTTATGACTCGGCAATCTTCTGACCGTTTCGCAGTTCCTTGAAGGATCGGATGCTGTATTGCAATCCTACAATCAGTAAGGCTGCGACTAATCCGGCGGCTAAGGCGGGGACGAGAATTCCCAAGACGGATAACACTACGGAACTGCCTGATTCTAGGGTAGCAATTAAGCTATTGCCTAAGCCTCCGGTAAGGGCGGTGGAGGAGAGGCGGGTTAAACTTAAAACGCCTTTGACAATTCCGGCGGCGCTTCCTCCTGCAATGACGGCGGTTGTCCATTGCAAAAGGGGATCGTTACTGGGAACTAAGGCGGCGGTAATCAGGGTACTGACGGCGATCGCAGCGGGCGTTGCTAGGATATCGAGTAAGTTATCCACAAACGGGATATAGTAAGCTGAGATTTCGATGATGGTGGCGATCGCAAATGCCCATAAGGCGGGTTGGGTGGCGATCCAGCTAAAGTTATCGGCTAAGGGGACATGACCGTAAATTGCAGCTAAACTCAAGACGAGGGGCGGGACAAAAATCCGAAAGCCGCACGCTGCACTCAGGCTTAAACCAATGCAAATACTTAAGAATAATGTCATAGGAGGGGTTAGGGTGGATCTTATGTTCAGCTTAACGAGTAGAACTCTCGCTCACCCATGCGTTCGAGATTCGGCTTACCCTACCTGACGAGTTCTTAAATTATTCCTTGGAATTCCAAGGTTGGGCGGCAAGAACGGCTACTGTGACTAGACCGGCGATCGCGCCGAGTTGGACAAGCGGCTGTTTGGCTAACCAGTCGGAAACGCTGGGAATCACGGCGTCGGTGTAATCTCCATCCACGCGCGTTTGAGTGGGGACGGGTTCGTACAGGTTGTTCGGATCGTCTTCAGATTTGGGTTGTTGCGATCGCTGTAGCGGAAACCCAAACCATAATAATAGACGATCGACCAAACTCGGGGAAAGACGCTGCAACCCATCTAAGATGCGCCCCGCATCGCCGACAATAAAGTCGCGGGTAGGATGCTCGGCGGTATAAAGGATGGCATCGGCGACGAGTCTCGGATCGTAATAGGGGGGAATTCCGGCGGGTTTGACGCCAATGCGGGTTCTAGCGTTATTCCAAAACGGGGTATTAATCACAGCCGGTTGAATTCCGGTGACGCTGATGGGAATGTTCTGATGCATCAATTCCACGCGCAGAGATTCTAAAAACCCTTCTACTCCATGTTTAGCAGCAGCATAGGCACTTTGCAAGGGGAGCGATCGCCGTCCTTCCATCGAAGAGACATGAATTAACGCCCCTCGTCCTTCTTGCTTTAAATAGGGTAGCGCTGCCATTGCCCCGTAGACTTGTCCCATTAAACTGACATCAATGACGCGCTGAAACTCCTCTGGGGTTGTCTCTTCAAATAGCGCAATCACAGCCGTTGCTGGCAAATGTACCCAGGTATCTAAGCGTCCATAGGTCGCAACCGTTGTCTGGGCGATCGCTTTGACTTGCTCAAATTCTGTCACATCTGCGATCGCAACGACCACCTCGCCTCCAAAACGGCGAATTTCCTCGGCGACAGAGGCGAGTTTGGCTTCGCTTCTCCCGGCGATCGTGACTTTTGCACCCTGTTGGGCAAACCGCAAGGCGGTTTCTCGCCCAATACCGCTACTTGCGCCAACGACAGCGACGACTTGTTCTCGAATGGGTTTGAGTTGCATGATTTACAATACTTAACCTACTGCCTTTGAGCATAGCGATCGCGCTCTTGGCTAGCGTCTGTCCAATGAAAGAGGTAGAGCTGACTACTCAGTCTTTTGGGTTAAGATATCGGCGAGTTCTTGCGCTCTGCGGACGCAATCTCCGAGGGCTACCCCATCGGTATAGTTGCTGCAAATGTGCAAACCGGGGAAGGCAGCCAAACTTTGAAAAATCGTTTGCAAGCGCTGGTGATGGCCTAGATTATATTGGGGAATTGCCCGCTTCCACAGGTGAACCGCCAGCACCTTGGGCTGAACCTCTTGTTTCAGGAGAATGCGGCGGATATCTTGGTGAACGGCTTGAGCAATGCGATTCCCGTCGAGATTGCTGCGCGAATCGCGGTCTAGATCTAAAATGCCAGGATCGGTTGCGCCGCCAATATAATTGGTGAGTAACTGCCAGCCTGGGGGGACTCGTCCGGGAAACAGGCTAGACGACCAGATTGTCCCTAGAGTGCGGATTCCTTCGCTGCGCGGAATTAAATGACCAAATCCCTTTAAAGGCTGCTTCAAGGCCGATTCTGGGTAGGCTAAGACGACGTTTGCCACCGGAGGATACTCAATCGCTCGCAAAGCTTGGCTTGCAAGGGGCGCGATCGCCTCTAGAATTTCTGCGGTAATATAAGCGGGCGTTGTCAACACCACGCGGCGAGCTTCGACAATCTGCGTTCCCTCTGGGGTACCGAATTCTGCAATATAGCTTTGGCGCGTTGTTGGCGTAATTTGCAGCAACCGCCAATTCAACCTCACCGCCTCGCCTAATTTTGCCGCTAGCGCTTGGGGAAGCATTTGTAACCCTTGTTGAAACGAACCTAACTCCCCAGGTCGCGTTTTAGGTAAGCTCGGATCGACCGGGACTTGCGGCTGAGATTTTGCCTTAGCCCGCGAGAGAATCGCCCCAGCCACTAAACCGCCGCCCACGCCTTCTAACTGAGCGATTCTCCGAAACGCTGCCGCTGCGCTCAATTGGTTAACATCTCCAGCATACACGCCAGAGACAAACGGCGTTACCAGCCTTTCAGTTACCTCTTGACCGAGGTGGCGCTGGAAAAATTGAGCCACCGTCTCTTCTGAGCCTTGTTGAGAATACTGTTCGCCCAACGGGGGACGGACAAAACCGATGGCACCCAATCCAGCCCTCAGTTTACCCGACCAACTGAGTAACGGAGTCCCAATTGCCGCCGGGGGACTCATGGGAATCGCTTGCAAGCGCCCTTGCCTGTAGACAAAGCGCGGTAAGCGCCGGTCGGCAAGAATCATGTCTTTCTCTAATCCAGCATCGACAATCAGCCTTAAAAGAGCGGGTGTCGGCGCGAAACTGTTGGGCCCTTCCTCCCACAGAAAACCATCCGCCTGACCCGTTGTGATATTCCCCCCAATGCGGTTTTGACTTTCGCAGACTAACACTTGGGTCTGTCGCTGTTGCAAGCTAAAGGCAAGACTTAAACCGCTAATTCCTGCCCCAATAACGAGCGTATCAAGGGGGTGAGATGGAGTTGCCAGATCGGTGAAAGACATGAAATTCAGGCAGTGTAATTAAATAAGGCGTCGAGATAAACTCTAGCAGCTCGACGGTAACTGGTTTGAGTTTCGGGGGTTTGGCTACTCCCATTTTGCAGTAAAAACAGGGACAATGCCGCCGAGAAAACCCGGTCTTGATCCCAGTCTGGGTGATTTTCCAGATAGTTCTTGATGGATTCGTGCAAATCTTCTGGAATTTCTGCCAGGATACTCACGGTTGTATGCATGAGTGCCTCAACTTCGATCTTCGTAAATGGACATACAAACCTTTTTGCTAGTGCTAAAGCCGTAGCAATTGATAGCTGCACCCTAGGAAACATCCCCTAGGGCCTGACCGATCGATTTAGGTTGGTCGCATCATTGTGCGCTATCAGGGGGGAGGGTTGTCAATGCTGCGAAATGTTACAAAAGCCTTTAGGTAAAAAAAAGGTTTACGAGAGCAATAGGGTTTGAAGCTATTTTTTGTTACATCTCTTCATATTCTACGGAGGCGATCGCCCTCATCCCAGAGATTCGCCAAAATCCCCAGGTCTTTCGCAAACCAGTCGAATTCGGCGCACTGGTCTGTGGAAAACTCCCCATAACCTGTGGAAAAAGTTCTCTCGACCTGTGGAAAGAGTGTGGAAGCCTTGGGGAAAAGTCCGAGGAATAATAAGAATTACAAAAATTTGAAAAATCAAGCGGAGAAGTGCAACTTGCGATAACTCAACAACCAGTTAACGGCGGTGGCGCGACGGGTTTGTCTGGGACCAAACTCGCCAATTTTATACCCTTTGAATCCCAGTTCTTCCTTGAGGAGTTGTTTATTCTCCGCCGGGATAGACCGAGTAAGCTTAACAGTGGGCGGACGGTTGGCGATAAAATCGGGCGGTTCGGGGTATTCTTGTTTCCAATCTTCGGCAACGTGAGTATTATCCCAAGTTTGGCTATTTTCGTCGTAGCGATAGCCTAGATAATGCCAGAGCAAGCGGTTAACGGTGGCATCGTCTATTTTTTCCTCTAAGATTGCCCAAAGGGTCTCAGTATTTAAGGGCGGTAGTTCAGACATGAATCGATCGCGAGTCAATTAATCTACATCGATCAGCATATAGCGATTGGGTTCCATAAGATGCGCTAGAACTAAGAAGGGATGCTTAGGAGCGATCGCGCAATGGCTTATCAGGCTGATTTAGGGAACGGTCAAAAGATTTATTTAGAAAATCGCGGTACCCAGACTTATGTTACGCTCGCCAGTAGTAGTTCCGGACAGCAGCAGCAGTCGAGTACGGGAATTGAAACGGGGACTTGGACGCAACCTCCCCAGAGGGCGTTTGCGTTAACTGGGGAGG
>JAAHGE010000298.1 GCA_010672635.1 Desertifilum sp. SIO1I2
TTTTGCTCTAGCGGCAACATCTATGCGGAGACTTCTTTGAGCGATCGCCTGAACTAAAAGCTGGTGACGGGATTTGAACCTGCGACCGGCTGATTACAAATCAGCTGCTCTACCACTGAGCTACACCAGCATAACTACAAATATAGCAAGGTTTGGGTCAGTTCCACCAAACAGAAGCGTTAGGATTTTAAATCGTTTGGGCGAGTGTGGTTAGAAATTTTGATCGGTGGAAAAGTTGGAGGACAAGGGGGCTAGCCCCTTGTTGCTTGCAGTTAACGGACAGGGATATTGATGATGCTGCTATGACCCATCAATTCAAATCTAACCGTCCAACGTCCGCGCTTTGAGAGATCGGGGGTAAAGCTATAGCGTCCTTGGCGATCGCTCTGACCCGTTCTCCAGGGGGTTGCAGGCTCCCCAGGGGCGTAAATGCTCACTTGAGCCTCCGCCATCGGTTCGCCGCTACTAAACATTCCCACCACTTCCACAGACTGGATCTGAGCCTCGCGCGGCAGGTTGTCTGAGTTGTAAGTCGTGGTTTGACCTCTGGTATTTTGTGCCCGAATGCGAGCTTCTAAGCCAGCTTCATGGGCAAGGGCGGTTCCCATCAGCCCCAGAAGGACAATGGGAACCCAAACCAGCGATTTGAGATATTGCATAACGCTCTCCAAAAACGCGCGCGGCTAGTCACATCCCGTGACGCCTTCTGCACAGTACAAACTCCACCAGGGGTTGATGCGATTTTCATCGGAAGCCCCGGTACTCATATTCAGGAGGGCTTGGAAGCTAGAATCTTCTCCACCATAGCGAAAATGCATGTGGATGGGTTCTCCGTGGGGAGCGCGGAGAATGACATATCGAAAGCCGCTACAGGCGGGATCGTCAGAAGCGAGTTCAAATTGATCCCAAATGGAGCTTTGGTAGCGGGGATAGTAGAACGGATCGGGGGCGGCTCCGCGATAGATATATTCGCAGTTTTGGGCGATCGCTTCTCGGCCTTCAAGATCGCGATAGAAAGAGAACTGTCTCATTTGGTTGAAGGCAATTCGAGCGGGGTTGCGCGGATCGTGGCGAGAGGCAGGAACGCTGGTATCGAGGGTAAATGTACCGTTGACGCCTAAATAGGGCACGTTGGCATTGGGGGACGCGATGTTTTCAGGCTCGCTTTGGGCGATCGCTACTCCTGGACTAACTAAAGCGAGGACAGCAGCACTGATGAACGCGATTGATTTCATAAACTCCTACACCCTTTAATTCATCACAGTTTTGGGTCTGTGGTGAATTTAGCCAGTTTTGCGCTCTTTTCCTATGCCCCGTGGTGGCATATTGGAGATTAATGCAGAATGGTTTTAGAAACGATGCGCGTTTTCTTGCGATCGGCATCGCTGAGGTCTTCGCCCGATTGCAGGCGCGTGGCATTATCTTGGAGTACGGTAGCAGCAGAGCGATCGCCCATTTGCAAAGCGGTTTTGGCGGCAGTTTGCAGTAAGGTAGCCGCCCCCATGCGATCGCCTTGTTGCAATTTCGCCTCAGCCAGTTGAGTTTGGCGATATTTAGCTAAGGCTAAGATATGCGGCTGCACCTGGGGATTAACGGCGGGGTGGTAATCTTCCATGACATTGGCTTCTACTGTCAGCGTTTCCGAACGCAACCCTTCTTGCTGAACCAGCGGATCGTCATAAATGACCTGAACTGAAGCGATCGCTTGTTGTCCGGGTGGCAGTTGTCCGATATATAAATTCGCCAGGACAATGCGAGGGCGATCGCGCATGAGATCCCCCAAACGCACGATCGCTTCCTGACCCTCGGCTTCTACAGGCAACTCAATCGTATCGGGAGCCACCTGTGCCACGGGTTTTAACTCCGCAAGGCGAACATTTGGCATCAACGCCAAACGCAGATAAGCATTGGTCAATCCTACTGACTGCACGCGAGACAGCAAGCGGTGAAACTCCTGGGAAGCTTGTTCTGGGCGTTCGATATACGCCATCGCCCCTCGTCCGGCATCCGCAATGCGTTCTAGTACATCTTGATTCCAATGGGAACCAAAGCCGAGAGTATTGAGAGCCAGCTTGTAGTCTGTAGCTAGGGTGGCAAATTTGTAGCAGCGTTCGTTTGAGCCATGTTCGTTTTCGCCGTCGGTGAGCAGAAACGCATGGGAAACCGTATCTTTGCGCCCTTTAGCTAGTTCCTCAATCCCCAGGCGCAACCCTTCATCAATGGCAGTTCCCCCATCGGCTTGCAGGCGATTAATTTGGCGTTTAATCCGTTCTGGGTCTTCAATCGGGGAATTGGAAACAATAGTTTGGGCGCGATGATCGAAAGCAACGACCGAAAGGCGATCGCCCTTTTTGAGTCGGTCGATCAACTGGGCGGCGGCTTGCTTAACCGTTTCTAGGGGGCGACCGTTCATCGAACCGCTATGATCGAGGATTAAACAGAGATTGAGCGGTACGGATTGTTCTAAAGCCTCTGCCGCGATCGCCGACACCGAAATGGCTAATTGGCGTTGCGAAGAAGGCGATCGCCGATCGATATGGGAATCATTTAAATCTACCTGCAAACCGACTCTCATAACACAATCTCCTACTCAACCCAGCTCTTGAGATACTAAATACCACACCAACTCGATCTTGAACTCCGGAATTCCCGCTCTCGCATCAATGCGGCTCTATTTCAAGGATAAATCAGTCTTCGCCTGCCTGCTGAGTTCCCTGACGCTTTGTCTGGCAAAACCGATCCTCACCCGGCGCGGTTTCCCGCCCAGATTGCTCAACGGGCTGCGACAGGCACGCGCTACCATGTATAAAAGTAGCGCCATCGTTTTGTTGCAGAAGGACCTTATGGACACACCGATTCGGGCGGCTCAATCTCCTTACTATGGAGATGCTTACTATCGCACGCCACCCCCAGACCTACCCTCCTTGCTCCTCAAAGAGCGCATTGTCTATCTAGGTTTACCCCTATTTTCTGACGACGACACCAAACGTAGAGTGGGCGTAGATGTCACCGAACTGATCATCGCTCAACTGCTGTATTTGGAATTTGACAACCCCGAAAAACCGATCTCCTTTTATATCAACTCCACCGGAACGTCCTGGTATGGCGGCGAAGCGATTGGCTTTGAAACGGAAGCCTTTGCGATCTGCGATACCCTCAGCTACATCAAACCCCCCGTTCATACCATTTGCATCGGTCAAGCAATGGGAACGGCGGCGATGATCCTCTCAGCCGGGACAAAAGGGTGTCGCGCCAGTTTACCTCATGCCACCATCGTTCTCAACCAATCGCGCACGGGGGCAAGAGGTCAAGCGACCGATATTCAAATCCGCGCTAAGGAAGTGCTGGATAACAAAGCAACGATGCTGCAAATTTTATCGAAAAATACGGGACAACCGCCCGATAAAATTGCCAAAGATACCGATCGGATGCTTTACATGAGTCCCTACGACGCCGTGGAATACGGCTTAATTGACCGCGTTCTCGAAAGTACCAAAGACTTGCCGAAGCCTTTACCCGCAGCGTTTAGCTAAGGGGTTGGATGGGCTTCCTTGAGCTTTAAGGATGGTCGATGAACCAACAATCCTCGCCATTGTAGAGGAGCGTTAACCTGTTTTTTCGTATTCAAGAAGAGTAGAGTTCTTATGCCTATTGGTGTTCCTAGCGTTCCTTATCGCCTGCCAGGGAGTCCCTACGAACGGTGGATCGATATTTACACTCGCCTCAGCCAAGAGAGAATTATCTTCCTCGGTCAAGAGGTGACGGACTCTTTAGCGAATAATATTGTGGCGGTGATGCTCTATCTGGATTCTGACGATCCAGGTAAGCCGATTTACCTTTACATTAATTCTCCGGGTGGATCGGTGACGGCAGGTATGGCGATTTACGATACCATGCAGCACATTAAATCGGAAGTGATTACGATTTGTGTGGGTTTGGCGGCTTCGATGGGGGCGTTTCTGCTGACGGCGGGAACGCCGGGTAAGCGGTTAGCGCTGCCCCATTCTCGGATTATGATCCACCAACCTTTAGGGGGAGTGGGACGCCGACAAGCGACGGATATTGAGATTGAAGCCAAGCAGATTCTCAAAACCCGCCAACAGCTTAATGAGTTGATGGCTAAACATACGGGCCAAAATGTTGACAAGATCCAAAAGGATACCGATCGCGACTACTTTATGTCAGCAGCGGAAGCCAAAGAGTATGGCCTGATCGACCGGGTGATTGAAGAAAGACCGGCTTAGAGATAGGGGATCGGGGAAAACCGCTTTCCCCCCCGCTGTCTTTGGTCTGGCTTGTCAGGATCTCCTGGATTCCACGGTTTGAATTAAGTTAGAGTGATGGCAGAATCTAAGTAATTCTGCCATTTTTCATAGTTGATGAACATTGCAGATTGCTATCGTCTGCTAGAACTGCCTGAAGGCGCTTCTTTGGCAAGGGTTAAAACGGCTTACCGGCGTTTGGCGCGGCGGTACCATCCCGATATGAATTCTGGCGATCGCCAAGCGAAGGACAAGTTTATTGAACTAACGGCAGCCTACAAGCAGTTGTTAAGCGTTGCGCCTGTGGAAAGCGAGGAGGAAGAAGCCGCGCCAGAGGAACCCGCACCCGCGCCAACGCCTGCTAGAACGCCGACTCCGGTGAAAGTGACGCGCAAGTCTCCTAAAATTGAGTTTGTGACGCCGCTGTCGGAGATGGAGCAGCAGTTAAAGGACATCTCCTATCAACAATTACAACGATTGCTGAAGCAACGCAAGTTTCCCAGAGCGATCGCCCTAGTTGAGGCATTGGCTCACCGCATTCCCCAAGATCCGGAGGTGCGACAATGGCAAGCGATCGCCTATCAGCGCTGGGGACGCCAACTGGTGAAAGAAAAACAGGTGGAAAAAGCCCGCAGTTACCTCAAAAAGGCCTTGAAAACAGACCCGCACAATCGGTCTTTATGGGCTGAAGTCGAACGAGATTTTCAGAATTTAGAGAAGATTTATTAGAGCGGCACTCCATCAGGGTGAAATTGTCAAGCGTAAGGCTTGCGTATGTCAAAAAAAGAGTGGGGTAAACGGGGAAGTCAATATTTTCTAGGGTTTGGCAGCCAGCACGCCGGAATTCGCTCCGTTCAGATGGGAAAAACCGAGCGAGTCAACCGTATGATTACTGAAATTCCCCCTAGAGAGTCACGTAATCATCCCCTAGAGATCCCCTAAAAGATCGTGCTACAAAGAATATACGCCCAGCCTACCAGTTTTTTCACGAGCTGCCCTAGAAGAAATCCAACAACTTAATCGGATTTGAGGCGATCGACCCCAACCGATCGCGCTGAATTTCGCGAGCGATGTTTCTAATGTTCGCGTCGAACGCTTAGGAGTTATCCCCCCTATGAACTTACTGCGATCGCTAAAACCCGCAAAACTCTGCCGACAACTCAAACGCTTTCAGCAGAACTCCAAACGCGCTCAAACCCTACAACAGCGCAACCTAGAACTCGAACACCAACTTCAACAGCGTACCGAACAACTGCAAACAACGCTGCTTGAGGTGAAACGACAAGCCAAACAAGCCGAACTGATCGACCAAATCGTTCAAGCGATTCGAGAAACTCTCGTTTTAGACGAAATCCTGCAAACCACCGTCAACCAACTGCACGAAGTTCTGAACGTCAGCCGTTGCTTAATTTTCCGACCCGATGCCACTGAGCAATTCACCATTCGCTATGTTTCTGAAGCCGCCTCTGAAGGGAAGAGTTTAATTGGTCTGCGTTGCGAGTTCGATCGCTACTATCGTGCCGATTTAGTACAAGGAAATACCCTCTTTTTCTCCGGAATTGACCATTGCGTTGCCCCGGAAGTTCGCGAAGCAGTGCGAGGGTCTAACATTCGGGCGATTGTAATTGTACCTTTGCTCTATCAGAACGCTTACATTGGCGGCATCAGCCTGCATCAGTGCGATCGCGAACGAGAGTGGACGCCAGACGAGATTGCCTTTGTCAAAGCGATCGCCGATCGTTGCGCGATCGCCATTCACCAAGCCGAACTCTACCAGCAGTTGCAAACCGAACTGCAAGAACGCCAAAAAGCGGAAGCCGCCTTACAAAAACTCAACGACGCCTTGGAACTGAAAGTGCAAGAACGGACGCAAGTCTTGCAGTGCATTGTGCAACAACTCAGCCAAGAAAATGCCGAACGCCGACACACAGAAAAGGCTTCGCTTTCCTGCAAAGCCTTTTCTGTGTGA
>JAAHGE010000299.1 GCA_010672635.1 Desertifilum sp. SIO1I2
GCTCGAAACAATTCCCGTACCGTTTCCCCAAAGTTGTTATAGGTGACATCGGCCGATTGAGTCCGGTTGGCTAATCCATAGATCGCCGCTTCAGGGCTTGCGGTTTGGATCTGACGGGCAACGGGGATACTGGCTTCTCCTAGAATGACAATCGCAGGTACGCTCATTGGGGCTGGGTTTGGCTGGGAATCAGAATCAACGACCAGTAGGGAACTTCGGCGGGATCGATTTTGGTAATGGCAACAATTCGCTGGTTGGGTTGGGTTGCCCGTTCAATGTAGAGGGCGCGATTGAGCAATCCGAGTTCGTCTAGGATGGTGCGGACTTTAGCAAAGTGTCTGCCTAGCTTGATAATCACTGCCGCATCTACCCCGGCCAGGCGATCGCGCAATGTCTGGGCATCTAGGGTGGCAGGCATAATGCTTAACACATCATTGCGAAAGGTAATAGGCGCACCCAACATGGCTGCACTTGCCATTGTCGAAGAAATTCCCGGAACGACTTCGGTGGGAAATCGGGGCGCTAACCGCTTGAACAGATACATGAAGGTGCCGTATAGCATCGGTTCTCCCTCGCACAGCACGGCCACATCCCGTCCGGCGCTCAGATGGAGAGCGATTTTCTCGGCGGCAATGTCGTAGTGGGGTTGAGACGATCGCTCTACGCTAAAGGGCAACGGCATGGGGATTTCAATCTGGTTGGGACGAATGAAATCTGCCACGATCGCCCTTGCCAAAACTTTGCCATTTTCTAAGGTCGGGTAGGCAATCACGGGAACAGAGGTTAAAATTCGGTGGGCCTTCAGCGTCAGCAGTTCCGGATCGCCTGGGCCAATGCCTAAACCATAGAGTTTCCCTGCGTTCATAATTCATTTTCCTTTGCTAAGGCATTAACGGCGGCGGCCGCGATCGCACTCCCCCCCCGCCGACCCAGGAGCGTGATAAAGGGGATGCTGCGACTATTGGAGGCGAGTTCTGCTTTTGATTCGGCGGCTCCCACAAATCCAACTGGAAAACCCAGAATCAAAGCGGGTTTGGGAAATCCTTCATCTAATCGTTCTAGCAGCCAGTACAAAGCCGTGGGAGCATTGCCAATCGCCACAACGGCTCCGGCGATCCGAGGGAACCAGAGTTCTAAAGCAGCAGCCGAGCGCGTATTCTCGATCCGTTTTGCAATCTCTGAAACTTCCGGATCGTTGAGGGTACAAATAATCTCATTGTTGGCGCTTAAGCGCTTGCGAGTAATGCCATTGGCGACCATTTGCGAGTCGCAAAAAATCGGCGCACCGCCTAAGAGGGCATCTCGTCCGGCTTTGACTGCATTCGGTGAAGCCACCAGATCCGGCACAATATCTGTCATGCCACAGGCGTGGATGAGCCGCACTGCCACTTGGGCTAGGTCATCTGATAATTGAGTTAAATCAGCTTCTGCACGAATGATGGCAAAAGATTTTCGATAAATATCATCACCGTTGCGAATGTAGTCAATCATTTCTAGCGTTTTGAGGAAGCAATTCAGGGTCGGAGATCGCTCTTTGGCAAAAGCGGCCGGCAAATTCTCCAAAAGATTCATTTTTGTTGAGTTGGTGTTGTTTGTATGCGTTCAATAATTGTCCGATCTCCGATGGCAGTTCAGACGCGATCGCCTCCCCCAGGTAATGTTGAATAACTTCTTGTTTTGAATCGCCACGGGAGTACAAATTCGCGCCCACATAAATGCGATAGCCTTCTACGGTCTGACCTGAACGCTCAATTGTCGTACCCAATAAGGTAACGTCAGCCGGACTCGGTTGAGCGCAAGATTTTGGACATCCTGTGAAATGGATATTAACCGGGCACTCTAGCGTCAAGTGCTGATTGAGGAAATGGGCCAGGGCGATCGCATGGGATTGAGTCTGAGTGGCCGCTGCCGCACAGCCCGGTTTTCCGCTACACGCAACGATCGCAGCATCCACCCGATTGTCAGATACCCATAATCCCCATGAAGAGAGACTTTCCAATACATCAGGAATTTTGGCATCGGGAATATCCGGCAGCAAAATCGTTTGCCAGGGAGTCAACCGCAGATGGCTACGACCAAAGGTTTTGGACAGTTGCACTAATCCCCGCAGTTGGGTGGCACTCAGTTGTCCTAAGCTCAAGTGAATGCCCAGGTAAGATAAGCCGGTTTGTCGTTGAGGATGAACCCCTAAATGGGCGTATGGCTGAGTCGGGCAGGGAGTTGGGCCGCCTATGACTGAACGAAGCGGACGCAGAAGGTGCGGGTTCGCCTGCTGGAGATATCGCTCTATGCCCCAATCTTGCAATAGGTGTTTCATCCGGGGCTTTTTCTGTAAAGGCGGAGACTGATGCACATAGTCGAGGTAGACCTTTACCAAAGCGGCTACAACTGCAACGCATTCATCTGGTGCAATCAACACCTGAGTATCCCACAGTTGCCGCTCGGCCCCTAGGGCTAACCGAAAATAGAGACTTTGGTTCTCGCTTTCCCCAGTCCCGACAACTGCCGAAAGCTGAATCTCATTATAGCGATGCTCCCAGGGAATTTCGGATCGGGTACCAATACCAACGGTTCCTCCTCCATCAATCCCAATGCTGAACTTAGCAGATAATTCAGCAAGTTCTGGATGACTTTGAATGTAAGCATCCAATGCTTGGACTAGCGGACGAGTATCGAGCCGTTCCTGGGAATCAATGCCCGCCGTGGGGCTACTCATGACGTTACGGAGATGATCCACACTCGGATTTTGAGCCGCTAATCCTAGGGCCTGTAGTGTCTGAAAAACTTCGGCAGTCGGGGAATTGCGAACGGCCCGAATCTGCAAGTTGGCTCGATTGGTCACTTGGATTGCGGCACTTCCCCACTGTTCGGCTAAGGTTGCGATCGCCCCTGCTTGCCGATCGTTGAGCAATCCTCCTGGGGTGCGGATGCGAATCAAAAACCCGTCCTGGGCTGGGGTGCCGTAAAACAATCCTGGACAAACATTCGGTTCAATGGGCCAAGTCACAGTAGCCTACTCCGTGCGACGCAGAGAATTGAGCGGATAACGCTCTTGAGAACGTAACTTGAGACTGGCATTCTGACTCAATCGATTTTGGCTGTGAGATGGCTGATTTGGAATTCAAGTCGGGCGAGCAACTTTCCCTCTAAAATCTAAAGTCTCTCATCTAAAATCGCATTACAGTTGCGGCACAGTACCGGAATCACACCGGACTTTCCCAATATCAAGCCAACGTAGCCTATCACATTGAAAGCACAAAACTTAAATTTTCAAATCTTTCTTAAAGCGAGGGGATCATGCAAAAGTGGCTATCGATTGTGGGGATTGGTGAAGATGGGCTAGAGGGAGTCAGCCCGGTGGGGCGATCGCTCCTAGATCGAGCTAGCGCGATCGCAGGGGGAGAACGCCATTTGGCTCTGTTGCCCTCAGACGATCGACGAGAAAAACTCCTCTGGACTTCTCCGATTGCAGACTCGGTGCAGCAGATTATTCAACGCCGGGGTCAGTCCGTTTGCGTGTTGGCCAGCGGCGATCCCATGTGTTACGGCATTGGCGCGACCCTGCTGCGACAGATTCCCCTAGCCGAAATGACGATTGTTCCGGCTCCTTCTGCCTTTAGCCTCGCCTGTGCCCGTCTGGGTTGGTCGCTGACCGATGTCGAAACCCTCAGCCTCTGCGGACGCGATCCGGCTCTGTTAAATGCCGTGCTTTACCCTGGTGCCAGAATTCTAATCCTCAGCGCCGATCGAACGACTCCAGCAGCCGTGGCTCAACGTCTGACTCAACAGGGCTACGGCGACAGTCAGATCGCTGTTCTAGAGCGCATGGGCGGCCCCCACGAACGCGTCACCGCAGGCACTGCCTCCACCTGGACAAGCCCCGATCTTGCCGATCTCAACACGATCGCTCTAACTCTATCACCCACTCCCTCAACTCTCCATTCCCCGCATACCCCCGGACTTCCTGACACGGCCTATCACCACGACGGACAGTTAACGAAACGAGAAGTTCGCGCCGTCACCCTGTCTGCCCTTGCTCCCTTACCCGGACAACTTCTGTGGGATGTGGGTGCAGGCTGTGGCTCGATCGCCATTGAATGGATGCGGAGCGATCGCCGATGTGGTGCGATCGCCATTGAACAACACCCCAACCGCCTGCAATACCTTGCGAACAATGCCCAGGCGTTGGGCGTTCCCCATCTCAAAATTGTGCCAGGAGTTGCCCCCGATGCTCTCAAAGACTTACCAGAACCCGATGCCATTTTTATTGGCGGGGGACTCACCACGCCGAATTTGCTGGAAACCTGTTGGCGATCGCTACGTTCTGGAGGTCATTTAGTTGCCAATGCAGTTACAGTTGAGAGCGAACAAATGCTTTTTCAGTGGCAAGGCAAGCTGGGAGGAAACCTCACTCGCATCGCCATTCAACGAGCAGAACCTATCGGTAAATTCTTAGGCTGGAAAGCAATGGCCCCCGTTACGCAGTGGGTTGTGGTGAAGAGATCGTCTTTCCTAGGGTGAATGATTCTGAGCTTGCTAAAGCTATTTCGATCATGCCTATTGGAAACCCAAGAGAGCGAGATTGAGGAAATAGTCGCTCATGAAAACTATCGAAGGGCTGTCGTGTGACGCTTCTCCTATGTTGTTGTCTATGAGCATTCAGAGCCTATTTTATGCAGTTTTTCATTGTTCTCAAGACCCGAAAAAATGGCGTAGTCGATTACCGTAGAAGTAACCGATCGCCATTAGCTGACTATTGCTCTAATTACAACAACCTGTTTTTAAGCCACGCCAGGGCACTCTCTACATCTGAAACGGTGTCTCCTGGTGGAAGGGGCGATCGCTGGATCATCACGACGGGAATGGCTAACTCGCGTGCGGCGATAATCTTGGCGTAGGTAGCATCGCCGCCACTGTTTTTGCTGACGATCGCACCAATCTTATACTGCCGTAACAGCGATCGCTCGCGATCGAGTGAAAACGGTCCCCGTTCCAGCAGGAGCTTTCCAGGAGGGACAGCCGCCTCTGGTAGAGGAGGATCGATCGTTCGCATCAGAAACCAGAGATCTTGCAGGTGAGCGAAGGCAGCCAGTTCTTGCCGACCGATCGTTAGAAAGATCCGCTGAGCAAGGTCTGATAAGATTGCGGCGGCGGCTTCATGAGTGTCCGCTTCGATCCAGCGATCGCCTTCTGTGCGTTCCCAGGCTGGACGAATCAGCATTAAGTGGGGAATGTCCGCTGCTGCTGCTGCGGTAGCGGCATTGAATGAAATTTGAGCCGCAAAGGGATGGGTTGCATCAATCAGTAGATCGATCTGCTGTTCTCGCAAGTAGTCGGTGAGTCCTGCCACTCCGCCAAATCCACCAATTCGGGTGTTGTTAGATATCCCCATCGGCTGACGAGTTCGACCGGCTAACGATGTGATGACTTCCACTCCAAGAATTTCGGCAGTTCGAGCCGCTAATTCTCTAGCATCCCCAGTGCCCCCTAAGATTAGCACTCGCTTGCGATCGCTCATCTCATGCCCCCATGTTTTTCCTGGATCGCGATATCGCCTGAAACTCCAGACTACAATGAAGCGCGTCAAACCTTCGAGAACTGGATAGTTGTCTGCAAACGCTCGCCTATTTCCCAGTCGCCTCCTGTTCCGGTAAAAAGAGAATAAGGATGTTTTCCATCCCCATTCTCTCGTCCTGATTTTTCCACCCCAATGGCACGTTCTGGTTACACCCTTCCCGTTTTCGCTGTTGCAGCCGCTAAAGCTGCCTTATTGCATCTCCACTGCGATTCGCGAAGCGATCCGCTTAGGCGGAATCGCCCCGAAGCCTTGCCAACAGTCAGCCTGGATTTATTACCCGGTGAAGCCACCCTTCCCATTCAGCAGGTTGCTCGCCTGGATCTCAGCAGTGCGCTAGCGATCGCAACTAGCGACCCTGGCGATAATTTAGACTTAACTCGCAACACGCCCATCTGGGCTTGGGTTAAACTTCAGCCCCGACAATCAGAACCTCTCATCCTAGAAGCCGGAGAGGGCATTGGTAAAACGACATCGGGAGATCCAGCCATTTACCGTTATGCTCGCCGTTTGTTTGAAGCAAACCTGCTACCGTTGATTGCTGACGATCGTACCGTCACGGTGACTATTATCATGCCAGAAGGTCGGCGGCTGGCTCAACGCACGTCTAATGAAGCCTTTGGGGTATTGGAAGGTCTTTCCCTGTTGGGCAC